>NZ_FRCR01000003.1 GCF_900142995.1 Caldanaerovirga acetigignens
CCTTCGCCGGGGGCTTTTTCTTGGGCCATGTCGAAGTCTATGCAGCGGTGTTCTACAAAGGCGTCGATTTCCACGAAGCTCCCTTCGTCGAGCAGTTTTTCTATCCTTTCTCTTGCTGTAAGTTTTCCGCTTTCGTGCTGCTTTTTTATCCTCTTTTCTCCGCCGCCTTGCCTTATTTGTTCCCTTCTTTGCCTTAGCTCTTCAAGTTTTTGTTCCATCGTTTCCATGGCATCCCACTCCTTTTAAACTTCACAATATTCAATCAAAGCATGAGGGCCCTAATAGATTAATCTCCATCTATATTAGGGCCCTCACAAAAACACTCATACACTACGCCCGCTATTAATTATTTATTTTTAACCAAATATAGCTCTTATTATAAGAAAGCCTACGGATGGAACAAGAAGAGTTCCTAAACCCGTGTAAAAAGTAGCCGTCATTGCACCATAAGGTACCAGTTTTGGATCAGTAGCAGCAAGCCCTCCTGCAACGCCGCTAGTCGTTCCAAGAAGTCCTCCGTATACCATGGCTGCCGTTGGATTATTCAAACCTATAACTGGCGCTATTATAGGCGTAATGATCATTGTTAACACTGATTTTACAACTCCGGCTGCTATTGAAAGCGCAATTACTTCAGAACTTGCTCCAAGGGCACTCCCCGTTACCGGACCAACTATGAACGTCACTGCTCCCGCTCCTATAGTAGTTATATCCACAGGATTTTTAAATCCTAAAGCAACAGCAACAATAGCCCCAACCACGAATGAGAAGGCAACACCAACCAATAAGGAAATAACGCCTACAAGTCCCGCTTTTTTTAAGTTTTCAAGCTTTACACCGTAAGCAGTAGAGATTATGGCATAGTCTCTAAGCATCCCGCCGCCTAAGAGTCCAAGGCCTGCAAAAAGCTTTATATCGGATAGACCTTTTTCCCCTCCAGTATACTTGCCAGCAATATAAGCCAAAATAAGACCGATTATTATGGCAAATGCTGAACCCATCCTCTTTTGCCCAATGGCATCTGCTATGGAATATGCGATGAACATTATAAGCGCTACTATGCCTATAGCCCCTACCAAACCATAAGACGTGAAAAGTTTGGTGATTATGTTAGCAACCATACTCTTTCAGCTCCTTTTATTTATTTCTTGCTCTCTTGAGTCGTCCCGATTTTTGAAATAAGGGGGATCAAGAGCATCGAACCAATTGTCGCAAGTCCCCCTGCAAGGAATGCTACTGCACCTCCAGAAAAAGCCGCTACAACATTTTGGATTGAGGACATAGCTACCACTATTGGAATATAAAGTGAACTCACAAACTCTATGCCTTTTGCAGTTTTTTCTGGAAAGGGCTTTCCTTTCGCCTCAAGGTAGTTGCTTATAAGCACCAGAAATAACATTGCAATTCCTACGCCACCTACATCTCCTTTGACTCCCAATAATTCCCCTAGCAGGTTTCCTATAAAAGTACCTGCAAACATGCAAAAGGCAATAATCCCAAGTCCATATATCTCCATACAATCTACTCCTTTCTCAAATCGCTTCATTTGCCCTCAGAGTTTCTATCTGCTCTTCAGTAAAGCCTAACATTTCTTTTAAAACCTCCTTGGTATGCTGCCCCAACAGAGGTGCAGGACTTTCAACTTTACCCGGTGTTTCGGAGAATTTAATGGGAATTCCTGGAACCTTCATTTTTCCTGCCACGGGATGCTCAAGCTCTACGAGCATTTCTCTAGCCCTTACCTGTGGGTCGTTTACGATCCTTTCTATGTTATTTATAGGTCCACACGGTATACCTGCTTTTTCTAAAATTTCCAGCCATTCATCAGTAGTCTTTTCGCTGAAGATTTCGTTTAAAATCGGCTCTAACTCTTCCCAATTTTTTGTCCTGTCAGGATTGGTCCTAAACCTCTCGTCGTCAATTAATTCTGACCTTCCTACGACATTGCAAAACTTAGCCCACAAATTGTCATTTCCCACTGCTATTATAACAAAACCATCTTTCGTTTTAAACGAAGAAAACGGAGTGATTGAAGGATGTCTATTGCCTATAGGTTGAGGAGATTTTCCGGTTACAAAATACCTGGCAATAGCATTTTCAAGAATTGCAACTTGGCAGTCTAACATAGCCACATCTATTTTCTGTCCCAAACCTGTTTTTTCTCTAACATTTAGTGCAGCCAGAATACCTATCACAAGGAAAAGTGCCGCAGTTATATCTCCAATCGATGCTCCAACTCTCGTGGGTGGCCCACCGGGTTGGCCGGTTATGCTCATAATTCCCCCCATCCCCTGAACTATTACATCATAGGCAGGTCTCTGGCTATATGGTCCGGTATGTCCAAATCCCGAACAAGCTGCATATATAATCCTAGGATTTATCTTCTTTAATTCATCATAACCTATTCCTAACTTTTCCATAGTCCCAGGCCTGAAATTCTCAACTAATACATCGCATTTTTCAACCAATTTTTTTAGGATTTCTATTCCTTCTTTTTTCTTCAAGTTCAAAGTAATACTTTTTTTATTTCTATTGATACTCATAAAATATGCGCTTTCATTTTTTATAAAGGGACCAAAACTCCTAGAATCATCTCCCACTCCAGGAATCTCAATCTTAATAATTTCTGCTCCCAAGTCTCCCAATATCATTGTAGCGAAAGGTCCCGCTAAAACTCGTGATAAGTCCAAAACTTTTAATCCTTCTAGTGGCTTCATCTTTCTACCTCCCAGAATTATGTTGTTAAAAAACGTAAAAACAAAGCTTTAAGATTTTCTATCACCTCCAAATAAACTTCTAGTCCCATTAAAAGAAAAATGAGCCTTTAATTGGAACGGCCCACTCTCTCACTCATTCACTCAAATTTATCAATATTGATTTTGCTTATTAGGTCAATTATGCAATTTACATGCCAAGTTCGATCATGGAATAAATCTGGGAATTTTAATTCTTATAAGTGTTAATCTCTTTTACATATTACATAGATAGGTTTTATCATTTCGCCATGAATAAAGCCAATTTCATTATTGTATATATTATTTACACTGTCTATTTTTATAACATTTCTATGCCATATTTTCTTAACTTTTGATATAAGCCCGCCCTGCTTATACCCAGCATTCTTGCCGCTCTACTTTTATTGCCGTTACATACCTTCAAAGCATTTATTAAGCTCTGTTTCTCAATCTCACTTAAGGTTGTGTGGTTATAGTCCTTGCTTTTCACTTTTATACAATTTAAAAGCATTCCTTTCAAAATATATTCCGGCAAGTGCTCTAACTTTATTGTGCCTTCTTCTATAAAATTAAAGGCCCTTTCTATCACATTCTCCAATTCCCTAACATTTCCCGGCCAACTGTAATTTTTAAGATATTCCATGGCCTTTTCTTCTATCCCATCTACCTTCTTGCCGAACTTTTTACTGTACTTTTTTAATAGATGATTACAAATCAACGGGATATCCTCAACCCTTTCCCGCAACGGTGGGAGGTGAATTCTTACTACATTCAACCTGTAGTAAAGGTCTTCTCTAAATTCTCCCTTGCTGACCTTCTGTTCTAAATCCTGATTTGTTGCTGCAATTATTCGGACATCCACCTTTTTAGGCGAACTCCCCCCAATCCTCTCTATCTCCCTTTCCTGCAAAACCCTAAGTAATTTGGCTTGCATCTCGACGCACATTTCGCCGATCTCGTCTAAAAAGATTGTTCCTTTATCCGCTAACTCAAATTTACCTGCTTTGCCTCCTTTTCTGGCTCCTGTAAAAGCGCCATCTTCATATCCGAATAATTCAGATTCTAAAATATTAGCTGGTATTGCCGCACAATTTATTTTTACTAAATTATTTCCCTTTCTTGGACTCAATTCATGAATTACATTTGCCACCACTTCTTTCCCTGTACCACTTTCCCCAGTAATTAGGACCGTAGAATCAGTATTTGCTATTTTTGCAATTTTACTTTTTAATTCTTTTATAACATTACTACACCCTATTATTTTATCTAAAGGATCAATTAATCCCTTTTCATAATTTAGGCTTTCTGATAAAACCAAACCTTTATTTTCATTAAGAGGATTGCTTTTAAAATCACAAATCCTTTTCTTATCTATGAGCCTTTCTATTGCCCCAACTATTCTTCCTTCCTTCAAAATTGGTTCAATTACTTTTATAATGTTAGAATCTTCGACAATTTCCCCTTTCCCAGTTTTTATAACACTTATCAATCGCGAATCTTTAAAAACTTCATCTATTCTCTTTCCAACTATAGCATCTTTCATCCTATTACATGACAACAGGATATAAGCTCTATTGATAAACGCAACATAGCCTTCGGCATCAATTACAATTATACCTTCAGGACTATCCATAAGTATGCTTTCTAAAATATAAGTTTTTGTCCTTTCAATTTCCAGGTATTTTTCTAAAAGATTTAATTCATCCCTTAGATGTAAAAAACCTCTCCCTTCCAATTACATCGCCACTCCTTTTGTTGCCCGTCAATTAATATAATCTTGTCATGCTATTCATACGTGCATAATTCCTAATCCGACTCTTTCGTGATTTGTCATCGCATGCATAGCCGAGTGCCCGTATATCGCAACAGCTAACCAATCACCGTATCTCACTACGGCTATCTTGCCTGCAAAGTTTCCTCCACTCGGAGCGCTGAGCAATAATCCTTCTTTAGCTTCAAGCGAAGCATGTATTACAGCATGAATCTCTTTTGGGGTTTTGTTAATTATATTATTATTTAAGCACGCCCCGATGGCTGCAATATTAATTTTCCTTTTTAGTTCATCGCAATCGCCGCCTATACCAGTTACCCCACAAAGATATCCACTTTCTTTATATTCTCTTTTCAGTTTCTCCTCTTCTTCAGCAGTAGAAGTTAGCGCAAGGAAAAGAGCCATCTTCCCTATATTCGCTGGAGGTAACATTTCCATTTTACTGTTCTCCTTTCGGTTAATGATAAAAATATTATATATAGTTTTTATTTTATCATTTAATTTGAGAACATTCATTAAGAAAAAAAGTCCTTTATTTTGATATCAAAGCGATTAAAAAAGAGAGGCACCTTGTTTGTCATTTTGGCACCCCTCTTTACTAACTAAAATGCCGTCCATCCTCCATCGACCATGATGTTGGCTCCCGTGATATAGCTCGCCCTTTCTGAGGCTAAGAAAAATATAACTTCAGCTATTTCTTCTGGCTTTCCTGCTACAAATCCAACAGTTGATAATTTTTTCAAAAAGTAAAGTTTAATATTAATTTTTACCTCTAAGCTTTTTCATAACGCCTTTATTAAATCTTGATTTTGGAGGTTCCCATTTCTTCCTTCTTTCATTTAAACATTTAATTATTTCTTCTTCGTTTAAATACTTACCTTCAATTCCAACTATATTCAATCTTCGTTCAGGAATATTTATTTCAATGATATCATTATTTTCCACTAGCGCAATTGGTCCACCCTCGGCTGCTTCAGGCGATACATGACCAATGCAAGGCCCTCTAGTTCCTCCAGAAAATCTCCCATCAGTCACAAGAGCTGTGGTCTTTGACAATTCAGGTTTTAGCGCTAATGCTTCCGTTGTCATAAGCATTTCTGGCATCCCACTGCCCAAAAAACCTTCATATCTAATGATAACAACGTCACCAGGTTTTATTTTATTTGAAACCACGGCGTCACAAGCTTCTTCTTCACTGTTAAATACACGAGCAGGACCTTTATGTATTAGCATTTCTTTATTAACTGCCGAATACTTTACAACTGCTCCTTTTGGCGCTAGATTGCCAAATAACACTGCTATCGAACCCATCATCGTCGCCTTTTCAGGTGGATTTATTATTTCATCCCTAGATACATTATAATTGTCTAAAAATCCTATATATTGATCAAAAAATCCACTTGATTTAAGTTTATTTAGATTTTCTCTTAATGTTTCGCCCGTAACTGTCATTACGTCTAAATGCAAATAGTCCTTAAGATACCATTGAACTAATGGTATTCCTCCAGCAAACCAAAACAACTCGCTTGGATACGGGCCATTTGGTTGAACCCAAGCTAGATGAGGTATAATTCGATTGTATTTATCAAAAACATCTAAAGAAATTTCAATGTTTAATTCTCTTGCAATTGCTGGTAAATGCAATAATGCATTTGTGGAACCTCCGATTGCAGCATGAATTGCAATAGCATTTTCGAATGCCTCTTTAGTTAAAATATCCGAAGGTTTTATTCCTTTTTTTACTAAATTTACAACCGCCTGTCCCGACTTCCTAGCTATATGTTGTATAACACTCATTGTTGCTGGTGCCAATGCGCTTCCTGGCAAAGCCATACCTAAAGCCTCCGACATACACTGCATCGTACTCGCTGTACCCATAAATTGACATGCTCCACATGTTGGCGCTGCAGTCCTTTGCAACTTTCTTACTTCTTCGTCTGTTATTTTTCCTTCTTTTTTCTTGATAGAACAATCTCCTAAAATTGTATTACTCATTCTAGGTCCTGGACGCATACTTCCTCCAGGGACATGTATCGCCGGAAGATTCAATCTGGCAGCAGCCATTAAGTGTGCTGGAATAGACTTATCACAAGAAGAAATAAGTATGATACCATCCCACGGCCACACTGAACCATGAATTTCTACCATATCAGCCATTATCTCTCTAGACGCCAAAACATAATTCATTCCATCATGACCCTGAGCCCATCCATCACATATATCCGTTACATGAAAATGTGCAGGTCTTGCTCCACTTTCCCATATACCGATTGCAGCCTGTTCGCTTAGTTGATTCAGATGTATGCTACCGGGATGACTTTCTCCCCAAACATCATCTACTAATATTTGGTATTTATCTAGATCTTCTTCGCTCCAATTAGTTCCCAACCTTAAAGCATCTGATTGTGGCCAAATATCTCTTACTTTTTTTGCGTTTTGAATCTTACCGTTAATCATTGTTTATTTCGCTCCTTTCTTCATAATTACTCCTCTTTATTCTTTGTTAATATTTAATGCAAATTTTCCTTTTTTAATTATATTAACAATTTTCCTATAACGAATTGTACAATATAGACCTATTATAATCATAAGTAAACTAAAAGGAGGATACTTTAAAATTGAAAACCCTACAATTCCAAATACACCAGCACTTACAGATAGTATGAGCCAATTTTTAGCTAATTTCTCATTTAGTTTAATATATTCCAACAATTTTTCCTTTCCCGGCTTTTTTTGAGAAACTTGTCTTTTATAATTATAATTCTTTTTATTTATTACGATAGACTTGAAAAACCTAAACAAATAAAAAATTCCAAGGAACCCTAATACTATTGACATCCATATTTTCCCTTGAACAATTTTTATATATAATAGTATAAATAGACTTACACTTGCAATTAGATTATTCCACCTCATAAAAAATTACTCCTTTTCATGTCTTCGATTAAAAAAATTCAATTAGTAGGGCAAAAGCCAATATTGACATTTTTATTGACTTTTGCCCTAAAGACTTTTTATATAACTTTAAAGAATTGGAGAACTGCAACCAGTCCCATAAAAGTCATAACAACACCTGAAACAATTAATAGTACAGAGCCAATAGGACTAAGTTGATAAGGCTTCGGAAGCATTTTTTTATCAGTCCAATACATAGCTAAACACCAAATTCCACCAGTCAATACTCCACCGATTATAGAAGCCGGAGTGATGATAACAGTAGGATTAAGTTTTGTCCAAACAGCTATGGTTCCACCTATTGCAACATAGAGAGCAACAGGTAATTTTAATCCTGATGGTCCTATTTCTCTAATTTTTCTTATAACAGGTGACAAAGTTTCATAAGTAGTATAAACATAGCCCATATAAATACCGTACACTGTACCGAACAGCGCAAAGAAAACTGCAACATAGTATAGATAAACCAGCATTGGATGTATCACTGTTAAAAACTTAGCCTGATGAGTTAACATTTCATTATCAGCAGGTACTAAATGAGCCGGATGTAATATAACAGCTCCATTTACCATGAACCCTATCGTAAAAATAACAAGTAACCCATACGAAACTATGTTGTCCATAAATGCAGCTTTTGCCCATGCCAGCCCTTTTTTAACTTCAGCAGGATCTTCGCTCAAAGGAATGCGTTCATTTTTTAAACTAACAAGGTATTCTCTTATTTCATCCAAATCCTCTCTACCTAAGGTCCCCCATCCTTTTTCTCGCAGCATTCCCGTGTACCCAATATAATCGTATGTTCCACCACCAATAGCACCCATATACGTGATTATCTCTACCCAAATTGGACGTGCTGCAATACTAGGATATTTTTCTGCAATCCACGGTTCATACGAAGGTATGCGAGGAATTAGACTACCAATTATTACTTGCAACCAATCAGGCTTTGAAGCAACTACTGCAGCCAATATACATACAACCATTGTCCCTACTATCGCTGTCTGAGCTTTTTCCATTGTATCATATCCACCAGCCATAAACAGCGCAAAAGCTCCCCATATTAGTATAGTAGCCCAGATTGCTTGACTTAAAATTTTTGTATTGTTATAAAGCATATTCGCCAAAAGCCCAGAAACTCCCCCTTCCCAGAATGGGAAACACATTATACTAATTACGCCTAATAGTAGCGGGAACCATCCTTTAGGACCAGGAAACATATAGGCCCAACGTGTCATCGGGTGTTCTCCAGTAAGTGTTATATATCTATTTGCAGCGTAAGTCTGAATACATTTCATTATAGCTCCTAAAATGAAACACCATAAAATACTATAGCCAAATACAGCTCCACCTCTTGATGAGAAAAACACTTCACCGCTACCAATAGTAATTGAAGTGAGTATTGCACCAGGGCCAAAATATTTTAACAGCTTAAGAAAATTGCCTTCTTTTAAATCTTCTGGCGGTTCTAGATAAGTAATAACCACTTCTCTTTTATTCTCTTGATTTTTCACAAATATACCTCCTTCAAATTTTAATTTTTATAAAGACATCGATATTCTTGTTATTCCAAATTCTCTATGTCCCATCACCTCCGCTTTTGCTAATTTACCATTTATAACATCAATTAAATATTTAAAAATTTCTTCCCCGATTTCATCCAATGTTTTCTCCCCTAAAACGATAGGACTTGCATTTATATCAATGTCATCCTGCATTTTTTCCCATGTTTGAGGATTTCCTGTAATTTTTATAACTGGACAAATTGGATGTCCTGTTGGAGTCCCCCTGCCCGTTGTAAAGAGAATCACTTGACAGCCCCCTGCTACCATACCAGTCATCGATTCAACATCATGTCCAGGAGTATCCATAATAACTAAACCTTTTTTTGATGGTTTTTGAGCATAATCTAATATTTCCTGAAATATACTTGTGCCTGCCTTATGTATAGCTCCAAGTGATTTTTCTTCCAATGTTGTTATCCCACCTTCTACATTTCCCGGCGCAGGATTACCCCCCCTGAAATCCACACCCAACTTCGAATATCTTTCTTCTACTCTTTTTATCAAATCTATTAGTCTTTCCCCTAATTCGTTAGTTACAGCACGTTTTGCCAATATATGTTCTGCTCCAATAATTTCAGTAGTTTCTGATAAGATCACAGTACCCCCCAATTTTACAATTCTATCTGCCACACGACCTACTGCTGGATTTGCAGCAATTCCAGAAGTCGTATCAGAACCTCCACATTCAGTACCCAAAATAATTTTCTCCCACCCAAAAGGTTCTCTTTTGATAACTTTTAATTCCTGTAACATTTTCTTAGCTTTTTTTATACCTTCTTCAATTGCTTTTGCAGTGCCTCCTACTTTTTGTATTGAAACACAGTCAACCATCTTGTTGCTTTTACTAATTTTTATCGCTAGCTCTTCTGCATTTACGCTTTCACAACCTAAACCAACAACCAAAACTGCTCCTACATTAGGATTTTTCCCCGTTCCCTCTAATGTTCGGAATACTATTTCCATATCTTCGCCAATTTGTGCACATCCATGCTGATGAGTTATTGGTATTGCACCAGGCACCGCTTGTGCTATAAGTTCTGTCACTCTATTGGCACACACCACAGACGATATTATTAATAAATAATTTCTAATTCCTACCTGTCCATCTTGTCTTAAAAATCCCCATAACATTCTTTAATTTTTCCTCCCTTTTTATCTCCTCTTCCTCTAAGTCCTTCCATATTATGGATATGAACATGCTCACCTACTAAAATGTCTTTAATCGCTACCCCTATAGGGTCTCCATACTTTATAACAATTTCCCCCTTTTTAATATCTCTTAAAGCTACTTTATGTCCAAAGGGAATATTTTGCTTTGTTTTTACGTCTAAAACTTTTTCTTCTAACAATTTTTCTCCTTTACTTATATTTTTAATTGCTGTCGCTACATTATCTTTTGCATTCATTATTACTATATTTTTTGACATCTTTCCCACCTCTATTTTAATTGCCTTTTAAAGAATTCATGGCTAACTTCGCTGCCCCTATTAACGGACAATCGTTAACTATTTCGAAATTAAATCCTTTAAAAATCTTTTCTTTTAAATGAATAATACTATCATCTTTCGTTAATCCTCCAGTTATTTTTATCGTTTTGTTTAGGGTTAAAAATTCTCCTGCCAGTTTAAAAACTTCGATAAGAGGGTTGTGTATACCATATAATATTGAGAGCAATAGATCTTCTCTAGTTGTATCTAAGGTTAAACCTATAAACCCTCCCCTCTTTTTTTCAAGACTATGTCTATCACCAGTTAAATATGGTAAAAATTCAACTTCTTCTTTTTTTGCTCTATTTTTAATTAAATTAGGAATATACTCATTATAATACTCATTTATATCCATTTCACGGCAGAATTCCTTTCTAAACCATTCTATTGCAAAGCCCCCCGTAACAATCGCAAATACCTGCCATTTTCCAGGGTTTATTGCCTTTCTAATGTAGTATTTTTTATTCAATATTGGTTTATCCGTAATAATTGATAGTATTTCACTACTTCCTGAAATATTTAATACATCTCCCGCGTTTACATTATTAGCTCCGATTTGAGCAGTAGCAGCATCATTAGATCCTAAAATTACCGGAATACCTTCCTTTAAGCCAGTTAAATTTGAGACTTCTCTGCATAATCCTCCTAATATGGTTCCAGCTGGCATAATTTCGGGTAGTTTCTCAACTGGTATACCAAATATACTAGTTATTTCCTTAGACCATCCACTCTCTGTTATTGTTTCATATAACCCCATCATAGATGCATTAACAGGATCTATAGCCCATTTACCCGTAAGCTTTTTGCAAAAATATGTATTAAAATGACCTATTTTATAAGATTTTTTAAATATTTCCGGTAAATTCTCTTTTATCCATAATATGCTAGTTATTGACACTCCACCTGCAAAAGGAAGCACTCCTGTAATTTTCTGAAATTCATCTTCTCCCATCTTACTAACAATTTCTTGCGTTTGTTTTAAACTCCGCCTATCAAGGTGAGTAATTATTGGATACAATGGATTCCCTTCATCATCTAAAAACATCACAGAAGGAGAAAGATGATCAAAAGCTATGATTTCTACATCGTTCATATATTTATTTAATTCTTGAGCAGCCTTAACAAAAGATTTGAAAATCTGTTCAGGGTCTAACTCAACCTTGTCTCCTTCAGTAACTTTAAGTTCATAATCTTTTTTTGCAGTTGCAATTATATTCATATCTTCATCAATAATTGCACTTTTCAATGATGACGTTCCAAAATCTACTGAAAATATATACACAATATTTCCTCCCTAGTTAAACTTTTTAGAGTATAACTTTATTTATTCATGCTAATAATTTTCATCCAAATTATTACCACCACGTCAATAGATTTCCATTAATGTCAAATTTAAAAGTTATCGGCCCCTCAACTATTTCAATATCACTATTGTCTCTTATCTCACTTATTAATGCCTTAGATATATATAAATATTCAAGCTGTAAAGTGTTTTTAATCCTCACAATACGCGTTTTTTCGCCACTATAGTCCAGGTTGTTTGCCGTCTTTATCGCCGCTTTTATCGCATAATAATCATTAGGCATCACCATAGGTATCCTTACTGTCGGCGGTATTGCCGCGGTTATTGAATTTATATAGCCTTTTGTCAAATCCGACTCTCCAAGGACTTTTAGAGTCGTAACATCAGCAACGCCAATTCCATTGGCATTTCCTTTTGTCCTTTCGGTCAAACGAAGGACGACTATCCTGTTGACATTCTTGTCTCCTTTTACGAATTCCGAGGCAAACCTGCCGGTTATATTTGGGTCCATTCCGTCTCCGCTAATGTCTTTACCGATTTCATCTACTATCAAGACGTCGATGTTATCTACAGGGAGCCTCGGCATCCACGATTTTGCTTTTTCTAAAAGTTTGGGCTCTTCCTCAAAAAACTCTTGCGGCAAGAGTACCTTTATATCCGCCGTTTCATCGTAAGCGTTTTCCAGGAGGGCTACTCCGAAGGCCACCGGAACTTTTGAAAGTACCATCCTCGCCATCGATTTTAACCTATCAGCAAATCTGTAAAACCCCATTTTGTGGCAAAGGTCTGCTCCTTTTTGTTTTCCAAGCCCGATGACAGCCATCTTTATCAATCCGCTTTCAATATCGCCTCTGAAGGACGTATGGGGTTTGACCCTGTTTATGAGAATTACAGCATCAGAATTGAGCGCATCAAGGCTCGTATAAACCGGAATTCCTTCTTCGGTATCCCCCAAGTATTCCACATCAAGATTAGATATAACGGGTGCCCCTACCTCGTCGTCTGTTATTCCCAATTCTTCTAATACTTTCCTTTGCCCTTCCGGGGTAGCACCGCCGTGGCTTCCCATGGCGGGTATAATAAACGGCTTTCCCCCATATTCTGTAACAAGCTTTACAAGTTCTCTGACATATATCGAAATGTTGTTTATACCCCTGCTTCCCACCGCTATGCAGACTCTTTTATCCCTTAGGCTTTTTAACTGGTCACTTTTTCTTAGAAGTTCTTTATGCAATTTCTTTATCGGATCCGTAAGCCTCGGAGTCTCAAAATGCTGTCTGATTTTATACATCTTGGGTATAATTACATCATCTACCAAATTTATAATGGGTTCAAAATCTATCTTAAGACCGTATTTATCCATCATTTTCCTCCTGTTTTAAAATCGTGATTTATAAGATAACTCAACGCCTTTTTCTATTAGTCCCTTGATATTGAAAATATATCTCGGCTGTCTTCCTTCAAAGTAATCGACCACTGCCTGAGCAGCCTCTGTGGACATTCGGGTTGTTGCCTCTTTTGTCATCGCAGCAGAATGAGGCGAAAGCACTACGTTGTCCAATTTCAGCAATTCATTGTCTTTATCAGGAGGCTCTTCAGTGAATACATCAAGCCCCGCCCCTGCAATACTTCTTTCCTTAAGGGCATCAATCAACGCCTTTTCATCTATCAAAGTTCCTCTTGCAGTGTTAACGATATAAGCTGTAGGCTTCATGGAATATATCAAATCCCTTGTGACCATGCCCCGCGTTTGCGGAGTGTCGGGACAGTGGAGCGTCACAAAATCTGCCCGCCTGAACAACTCTTTTAAATCACCTACAAATTCGTAGTCGCAGTCTTTGAACTTTTCTTTAGTATAGGGATCGTAGGCTAAAATCTTCATCCCCAATCCATCATGGCACTTTTTCGCCACAAGGGCTCCAATGCTTCCCATCCCTATTACTCCGAGGATCTTACCTTCCAATTCTACCGCTATATTTGAATTTCTGATACTCCATTTGCCTTCACGTACAGCTCTATCCATAGCGCTAAGTTGCTTTGCTAGGTGCATTATTAGGGCTACAGCATGTTCTGCTACCGATACATTGTTTACAGCAGGCAAATTGCAGACAAGAATACCTTTTTCAGTTGCAGCATCTACATCTACGTTGTCGACTCCTGCACCTGTTCTAGATATAATCTTTAGTTTTGGGGCGCTTTCTATTATTTTTCTCGTTATTTTTGCGTTAGTCCTCAATATAATCGCTTCAACATCTTTTGCGGCTTCTATCAAATCGGCTTCAGCGGCACTTGGAGCAATCCTAACATCAAACTTGCCTTCTAACAGTTTTCTTCCTTCCGGATGGATTTCCTGAGAAAGCAGCACCTTAATCATTTAACAGTCCCTCTTCCTTCAAAATTTTCCTTATTTCCTCTACTTCATTTTCTTTCAACGGAAGCAAAGGTATCCTCGGTTCCCCTCCAAAGTACCCCAGTATATCCATAGCCGCCTTTACTGCTGCAACCCCGCCATGCCCGGATACTTTTTCGTTTATATTACATAGCCTGTCGCTCAGCGTTTTTGCCTCATCAATCTTACCGGCATCAAACAGTTCCTGTATCTTGCAGCATAAGTCCGGCAGGTAGTTGGCCATCGAAAGGACTCCGCCTATCGCCCCTTTTTCCAGTCCATCTAAAAATTTGTTTATAGAGCCAGACAATACGTAGAATTCTGCACCTTCAGGCACTGCATTTACAAACATACCTATATCTTCTTTAGAAGAGTCCTTAATGCCAGCAATATTTGGGTGGCAAGATAGAGCAGAAATAGCCTTTTGCGATATCAGCACGCCATTTGCCGACCTTGGTATGCAGTATATCATAACAGGAATCGGCGATTTATCGGCCACTTCTGTATAGAACCGTATCAGAGCTTCATCATTCATCTTGGATGCAAAATAGTGAGGAGTTATGACACTTGCGAAATCTATCCCAAATTCCGCTATCTTTTTTATAAACTCTATTGTCGCCCATGCCGATTCTCGCCCTGCGCCTACTATTAGTGTCTTGTCTTTTGCTCTTTTTTTAGCAATAATTTCTACCAACTTTAAAGCCTCTTCGTCTGTCAAACTTCTGAATTCTCCGTTGCTTCCTAAAGGCATATATCCTTTTACTTTGCTTTTATTCCACTTTTCTATATTTTCTTCAAAGCCCTTATAATCAATTTTTTGGTCAACGAAAGGCGTCACTACGGGAATGAAAACACCTGTCAATTTGTTTTTTATTTCAGACATTTGAGCAACATCCTTTCTATTTATAGATTTTCGACTTTTAGCATAATAGCTTTAATGCTACTTTACCGTTTCCTATTATTGTGCAATCTTTTTTCATGTCGAAGTTAAATCCCTTAAATATCCTTTTTTTGAACTCTAGATAAGCATCGCTTATCATACCGCCAGTCCAATATATTGTAGTATTGAGTTTCATCTGTTTTTTGCATATATTTATTGCATTAAATACGGGCTCGTATGTCCCTATGAGTAGACCTATCAGAAAATCTTCTCTCGTCGTATCAAACGTAAGTCCGGTAAACGCACCCTTTTTCTTCGCTAAACTGTGCCTGTCCCCAGCAAGATAGGGTTTAAATTTTACATCAGTCTTGATATTTTTCTTTAAAACTTCCGGCAAATATACTTCGTAGAAATATTTTTTATCCATTTCTTTATAAAACTCTTTCCTGAACCACTCTAGAGCGAATCCTCCCACAGTAATAGCAAGATAAAGCCATTTCCCGTTTTCCATAGAAACCCTTACGTAATACTTTTCATGGGGCTTAGGATCATCAGTCGTAATCGTCACGATTTCACTGCTACCCGAAATATTCAATATATCCCCTTTTTCAACCGCACCTGCACCGTAGGCAGCACTTGTAGTGTCGTTCGCGCCAACTGCAACTGGTATACCTTCTCGCAGGCCAGTAAGTGAGGCCGCTTCTTTTGACAACTTTCCAGCTATGCTCAACGAAGGGACAACGTCTGGCAACTTATTCGTGTCTATACCTAATGCATTACAAATATCATCTGACCAAGTACCGTTCAGTTTTAACGTTTCATAGAGACCTGTAAAAGAAGCATTTGAGGGGTCAATTATCCACTTCCCTACTAAACACCGATGTATAAATGTATTTAAATGCCCAAATTTATAAGTTTTTTTGTATATATCTTCACAGTTATCTTTTATCCACAAAATGCTAGTACATGAAATTCCTCCAGGGAACGGCAGATTCCCATTGATTTTCAAAAAGTTATTTTTTCCTACTACCTTTATTGCATATTTTGATTGAGGATAACTCCTCCTATCTAAATGAATTATGGCCGGATATAGAGGCCTACCTTCCTTGTCCATAGCTATCAAACACGGAGAAAAAACACAGAAAACTAATACATCTATTTTCTTAAGGTAATTTTCAAAAGACTTTAGACCTTCTAAAAATGCTTTGAAAATCGTTTCCGCATCTAATTGTATCTTGAATTTTTCTATAACTTCGTAATTATATTCAAATTTTGTAGTTGCAAGTACTTCTAAATTTTTATTTAGAATAGCCATTTTAACTGAAGATGTTCCAAAATCTACAGATAAAATATTCACTGTAAATGCTCTCCTTTCACAGAAAGCAACTCCAAAATTTTTTCATTAGCAAGATTTATACCAAAAAATCTCATCACAAAATCTTCCGATTTCCCTCAATGTCACTCTAATTTAGCTAAGTATTATAATGCATAATTGCATAAATAATTTATAAGTGTATTGCAAAAATGCATTTTAGTCAGTCGATAAAAGCGATTTTGCAGCATTTACTATATCTTCGGCAGTTATGCCGTAAGCTTTCATCAATTCCTCCGGCTTGCCTGACATCCCAAACACATCCCTAATACCTACTTTTTTCATCCGAACAGGCTTTTTCTCGGCAATTATCTCCGCCACTGCACTCCCTAACCCGCCTATGACTGTATGCTCTTCTGCAGTAACTATAGCACCGCATTCTGCAGCTTTTAATATCGCTTCCTCATCTATAGGTTTTATTGTGTGGATGTTTACTACCATAGCATCTATGCCTTCTTTGGCCAAAATTTCCGCCGCCTTAAGCGACTCACCTACCATTATTCCCGTCGCTATCAATGCAACATCCCTGCCATCCCCCAATACGACTCCCTTTCCTACTTCAAATTCATAACTATCATCGAATATTGTTTCTACAGGGTGCCTCCCCAGTCGCAGATAAACCGGCCCTTTGAGCTTTGCTGCAGCGCGCACCGCTTTTTTGGTCTCTACTGCATCCGCAGGACTAATCACGGTCATGTTGGGCAACGACCTCATAAGAGCTATATCTTCTACGGATTGGTGCGTAGCCCCGTCTTCTCCTACGGTGATCCCTGCATGAGTCGCTGCAATTTTGACGTTCAGATTAGGATAGCATATAGAGTTTCTTATTTGTTCGAAAGCCCTCCCGCAGGCAAATACTGCAAAGGTGCTGGCAAAAGGTATCTTCCCGCATGTAGCAAGACCCGCTGCGGTGCCCATCAAGTTCTGCTCTGCTATTCCTACATTGAAAAATCGTTCCGGAAATTTTTTTGCAAAAACACTCGTCTTTGTAGATTTCGACAGGTCCGCGTCCAAAACTATTATGTCTTTCATCTCTTCTCCCAGCTCGGCAAGAGCTTCCCCGTAAGCTTCTCTCGTTGCAATCTTTGCCATTTTATTACCTCCACTCTTTTATGACATTATTGGTTTAATTTAGCCTCTAAGAGCTTTTAGAGCTTCCTGTGCCTGCTCTTTCGTAGGTGCTTTGCCGTGCCAGTCAACTTTGTTTTCCATATATGGGACGCCTTTCCCCTTTACCGTATTTGCTACTATTACCGTCGGTTTGCCTTTTATTTTCTTTGCCTGCTTTATTGCACTGATTATATCTTCGAAGTCGTGTCCATTTATTTCAATAACGTGCCATCCAAAAGCTTTGAATTTCTCCTGTATTATTTCTGGCGACATTACATCAGTTATAGGGCCATCTATCTGCAAGCCGTTGTGATCTACAAAAGCTGTCAGGTTATCCAGTTTGTAGTGGGCTGCAGCCATAGCCGCTTCCCATACCTGGCCTTCTTCCAGTTCTCCATCGCCTAAAAGCACGTATACGCGATAATCCTTGCCGTCTAGCTTTCCGGCTATAGCCATTCCATTGGCCGCCGAAAGCCCCTGCCCTAACGAACCGGTAGTCATATCAACTCCCGGCGTCTTTTTCATATCCGGATGCCCTTGGAGCATTGAGCCAGTTTTTCTTAAAGTTTTCAATTCTTCCATTGGGAAATATCCCCTTTCGGCTAGAACTGCATACAGGGCAGGGGCAGCGTGTCCTTTTGAAAGCACGAATCTGTCCCTATCCTGCCAATTTGGATTTGAGGGGTCAATTCTCATCTCATGGAAATAAAGAGCAACTAGTATATCTGTACAAGAAAGGGAGCCTCCAGGATGGCCAGACCCTGCCTCGGCTATCATCTCAATTATGTGACATCTTATCTTTTTTGCCATCTCTTTTAGATACACGAGTTCTTCCTTTTTCAGCATTTCTTATCCCCCGATAATCGCTTAATTACTCTACTATTTTCGATGTATCGCTCTTTTTCTCAAAATACCTGTTCTTATTTATAAAATCCATTATTTCTTCAGCTTTCCCCGTGGAATTTAACAGCTTTATTTTTTCTTTCACCACTTTTTTCACCCGTTCTCTTGCATAAGCACCGTATTTTCTTACGTCCACGAGTTCCGGCTCTGCTTGTAATTTTTCTTTTATCGCATTCGTAAAAGCCTTGTTAAGCTCTGTTGCAAAGTTTATCTTGCTGATACCCGCTTTAATCGCCTCTATTACCGATTCGTCCATTACCCCCGATGCTCCGTGCAACACCAACGGGACCCCAACTCGCTCTCTTATATTCGCAATCCTTTCAATGTCAAGTCTTACCGATTGGACTTTCATCCTGTGGGCACTCCCCACTGCTACTGCCAGCGAGTCAACACCCGTCTTTTCGCAAAACTCTTGTGCTTCTTCCGGAGTTGTCAGGTATTTTTTGACCTCTTCCGGAGAAAGAGGACCTTTCGCTGCATCCGGGACCTTGCCTATCTCCGCTTCAAGTGGGACTCCTGAGGCGTGGGCTATCTCTACAAGCATCTTCGTAATCTTCACATTCTCCTCAAAAGGCAGTGAAGAACCGTCGAACATAAGAGAAGTGAATCCGGCCCTCAATGCCCTAATTACCGTGCCGAAGTCCACACCATGGTCCAAGTGGCACACCACGGGAACCGACGCTTTTTGCGCAAGAGTTTTAACTATGGCAAAGAAACAATCTTCACCCGCATAATCAATGGCACCCTGGCTTATCTGGACTATTACGGGCGCATTTTCTTCCTCTGCAGCCTCAATTATCGCCTGTGCTGTCTCGAGGTTGTTGGCGTTAAAAGCGCCCACAGCAAACTTATTTTCCATGGCATATATTAACATGCCCTTGCTATCTATTAGAGGCATAATATCACTCTCCAACAAGGTAATCTCTTATTTCTTCGAATTCCCTTAAGGAAATCCCTCGCTCTCCCAAATACCTGGGGTTTTCCACTCCTTTTTTGTGGTCAGCGTGGTAATCAGAACCGCCAGTAAAGAATTTTACCCTCCCTTTATACTCTTCTTTTACAATTCTTTCGATCTCGTCATCACTTAAAGAACCTTTATAGCTGGTCTTGCTGTAGGTATAGCAGGCCTCTATTCCGTCCAATCCATGTTTTACCAACCTGTCTATATACTCCTTCCTGGTCAAATTCCTGCCATCGGGGTATGTTATGACTTCATCTATGAGGAATGGGTGGGCAAGTACCGCTGTGCCTCCGCAAGCTTTAATCAAATCTATCGCATCAAAAGGACTTATCTTTTTTCTCCTCACGTTAAGCTCCGGGTCATCTCTGACCAGTATTTTCGCTTCCTGCCAGGTAGGAGCGTATCCTTTTTTAGCCATTACCTCAAAAATATGTTTTCTCTGAACCTCATCCGGATCTCTGTACCGTACGTTTCCTTCTTCGTCCGTATACCTAAGTATCTCATTTTCGTAATCTATAGGCATGCCTTTTGACGTCAGAATCTCGCAAAGTTCCCTATAAGCATCGGACTTACTCCTTTTTGCCCTCTCCACTTCTTCTTGTAAGAGAGGGCTTTCAAAATCCATTTTGTATCCCAGGATGTGAACATCGTCTACGTAAGTGTCGCAGGAAAATTCATATCCCAGAACCAACTCGAGCCCGTACTTCTTGGCGTACAGCCTTATATCAAGCTTTTCCCCATCAGTTTCTACATAAAGAGGCGGCTGTATGTCGTGGTCGGTTATCGCTACAACTTTCAACCCCGCTTCTTTTGCATTAATTATCAGTTCCTCGGGGGTATCGTATCCGTCGGAGCGCACGGTATGGCAGTGTAAATCGCAATCGTACCTCATCCCACACCACCTTTCCCTTCCTTCCTGGTTTTGCCAATTTAAGCAGTCTTGCACCTGTATTTTTCGTCTATCTTATTAATTTTTTCTACTTTGGGCAGTGACCTTCCTCCCTGAAACTCGGACTCGAGCCATATATCTACCAGTTTTTTGGCAAGTTCCGGGCCCACTATTTGAGCACCCATCGCCATGACCTGGGCATCGTTGCTCTTCCTCGCCCTTTCCGCAGAATATACATCATGGCAAACGGCAGCCCTAACTCCCGGAACTTTATTGGCAACTATTGCCATACCTATTCCGGTCCCGCATATCAGTATTCCCCTTTCGAATTCCCCTGAAGCAACCCTTTCCGCCAGCGCTACTCCAACGTCTGGATAATCAACAGGGCTTTCGTCATAAACCCCTATATCGACAACCTCTATACCCTTAGCTTCTATATGCTCTTTTATGACTTCCTTCAACTTAAATCCGAAATGATCGCTCCCAATTATTACCTTCACGGTCAATTCACCTCGCTTTTATAATCATTTTTTAAAAAGCTTTCCACCCTTTCAGCTATCGCCTTTGCATCAAGGCCAAAATAGCCTTTTAACATTTCCTCCGAGCCTGCAGTTCCGAATGTATCTTTCACACCCATTCTCAGTAATTTTACATTCGGCCTTTTTTCTGCAAGAAGTTCTGCTACAGCGCTCCCTAATCCACCGGTGATGTTGTGGTGTTCAACAGTAACCACTTTTTTTGTTAAAGAGGTCATTTCTAGAAGCAGGGCTTCGTCCAAGGGCCTTATCGTCGCCATATTCACAACTGCTGCCGCTATCCCTTTTTGTCTTAAGATCTCCCAGGCAATCAAACTCTCGTATACAGCGCTTCCCGAAGAGACGATCAACACATCCTTCCCTTCTCTTAAAACGTTCCCTTTACCTATCTTAAAAACATAATCCTTGCCAAACAATACCGGCTCATCTTTCCTGCCGCGTAAGCGCATGTACACAGGCCCGTTGTATTCGAACATCGCTTTTGTCGCCAAATACGCTTCTGTAGCATCTGCAGGGTCTATTATTACTATATTGGGTATCGACCTTATAGCTGCTATATCTTCCAAGGCTAGATGGGTAAACCCTAACCACGCCGAAGAGAAACTCGTATCTGTCCCCACCATTTTTACATTCAAGCCTGCCGTTGCTATGTCTACCCGCACTTGCTCTATGGCGCGAAATGCAAGGAAATTTGCATAAGAAGTTACTACAGGAATTTTTCCGCAAAGCGCAAGACCAGCAGCCACACCAATCATCGTCTGCTCTGCTATCCCCACATTAAAACATCTTTCCGGAAATTTCTTTACAAAATCTCCATACCTAGACGCCGAATCCGCTGCAACGGCCACCACATCTTTATATTCATTCCCTACCTCTACAATAGCTTTTGCAAAAGATGTCCTCGTAGATTTTTTAAATTCACTCATCTTGAAGTTCCTCCAGTGCCAATTCTTCTTTCAATTCTTCGTATTGTTCTTTCGTTAAAACCTTATAGTGCCATTCTACCTTGTTTTCAGCAATTTTAAGTCCTTTTCCTTTTACAGTATGGGCTATAATAGCAGTAGGCTTCCCTATCGAAAAAGGAACATCATTCAATGTTGAAAGCAGCTCTTTTATATCATGGCCGTTGATGCTCTTTACTCTCCATCCGAAAGACTTCCATTTTTCTTCAAGAGGCTCGAGTTTGCTTATATTCTCTGTAAGATCCCCAAGCTGCAGTCTATTTCTATCCACAATTACCACTAAATTGTCCAGTTTGTGGTGAGCTGCCGCCATCGCCGCCTCCCAGTTGCTGCCTTCCTGCAATTCTCCATCACCGGTTACCACGAAAACTCTGTATTGCTTTCCATCCAGTTTTGCAGCCAAAGCCATTCCCATTCCAATTGCAATACCGTGTCCTAAAGACCCCGTATTTGCCTCCACTCCCGGAAGTTTTAATTCGGGATGCCCGGGAAGCAAAGTGTCGCATTTGGTGCAGAAATCTCCTAAATATTTCCTGTCAAAAAATCCAACCTGCGAAAGTATAGAATAGAGAGCAAGGCAACCATGGCCTTTGCTTAGTATCAATCGATCCCTGTCGGGCCATTTTGGGTTTTTGGGATCTACTTTCATTACCCCTATATACAAGGTTGCAAGTATATCTGCTATCGATAAAGCGGGCCCCAGATGCCCGGTCCCGGCTCTTGTACTCATCCAGATACAGTCCTTGCGAATTCTCTCAGCTGCCTTCATTATAGCGCCAATTTTATCCTCGGTTAGATTCAAATTGCTCACTCCCTTTTTCTAAAAAAGCGACTTTACATATTCCTCAAGTTCCATCACTGCTTTTGAAAATTGGTTGTAGGTCGTAAGTGTTGGTTCCAACTTTTCAAAGTCTTCGGGTCTTATCGTATCCTCTCCATATCCTTCCGCAAAATAAGGTATCTTGAGCAGTTTTTCCATAACATCATCAGGCACAGGTTCACTGCATTTATTTTCCACGGGCCTATCTAAATAAAGCGTCATGAAGGATTTAATGAGTTCCGGATTCATCGTATAAACAAGGTCGCATCCTGCCAGCTTTTCAATGTGCCATATATATTGAACTCCATCTATCTTCGGGCTTACCCTGCTGGATGCAACCAGCATCTTGCTCGGATAATTCCTTTCTTTTAAAATCTTACATGCCTTCTTGGTAACTGCTATTCCTGCCCATCTCTTCATCTCTTCGGTAAGTTCTATGCCTCTTTCTTTTGCCTGCTGTTCGAAAACCTTGGCATCTTCAAACCTACCTATCATAATGGTTATGACTGATCTCCACCTAGTATAGTCAACGCCGTACTTTTCACCTATTGCCTTTCCGTTCTTTACTGCCTCTGCAACCGCCATTATCTGGGGAAGTGTAAAGCAAAGCGTGGCATTTGTGGGAATTCCGAGAGATGTAAGTATAAAGATAGCCAAAACCCCTGCCCTCGTAGTCGGAATTTTTACCATTATGTTGGGCTGTAGCGCTTTTAATTCCAGAGCCTGTCTTAACATTTCCTTTTCGTCAGTAAAAAGCCTCGGATCTACCTGGGCAGACACATAACCATATTTGTAATTTGATTTTTCAAACAATGGAAGATACTTTTCCGCCCCTCTTTTACACGCTTCTTTATAGGCTTCCCACGTCATCTCTTTATAGTCCATACCCGGATTTGCCTTAATTATATCTTTTATCACTTTCTCCCATTCCGGCCTTAAAATATCGAATACAGCCTTTGTAAGTGGCGGATTGGTGGTAACGCCTTTTAAGACCCATTCATCGGGGTCGGCCTTCTCGTCCCATAATTTCTTGAGCTGAATATCGAAGATCTCTTTTAAATCATTTTCTACAGAAGCCACAAAATCGTCGCGCCAATTTTCGAAGATTAGCGGATTTGAATCCCACCAAAGTTCCATTTTTTCCGATAAAGCGGCAAGTCTTTCCATAGCGCTTTCTTTATAAATATTGCGATTCATTTTTTTTAGAAAACCCCCTCACTATTAATCCTCTTCTTTTGGAGAAAAAGTTAGAGCAACTTTCGTGCCAAAAAAAAATAAGCCCTTGCGATAAAATCGCAAGGCTTATTCCTCCTTGATTTTTGCAGGTTTCCAGGCTTTTTACATTAAATGGCAAATCGAGTTTCCGTATGCAATTCTAAGAATATCCGATGCAAAACTGCATTACCTCATATCCTCTGCATCCATCAGCGCCTCATACTTTTTGAGCTTCCTTATTATCGTGGACTGATCCACCCCTAACATTTCTGCAGCTTTATAGGTGCTTCCCCCAATTTCCATCGCGCGCTTTATCAATTGATATTCTACAAGGGCACTTGCTTTCTTCAAAGGCATGATTTCTGCTACATAGACGCCTTCAGAATCATAAGTGCCCTCACCGTTTAACAATTCGGAAGGGAGGTCCTTTTTTGTAATCAAATTTTCTTCCGAAATAACGACCAGCCTTTCGATAACGTGCTCTAGCTCGCGCACGTTACCCGGCCAAGAATATTTCAAGAATGCTTCTATTACTTCGTTGGTCAATTGCTTTGAACGGCCGTATTTTTCATTGTATTTGTTCAGGAAATGATGAGCAAGAATGGGTATATCCTCGGTCCTTTCCCTCAACGGCGGTATTGTAATCGGGACCACATTGAGCCTGTAATAGAGGTCTTGCCGGAATTTTCCCTCTTTTACCAGTTCCTTTAAGTCTTTGTTTGAAGCAGCGATTATCCTCACATCTACCTTGATCGTCTTAATTCCACCAACCCTAATAAATTCTTTTTCCTGCAAGACCCTCAATAACTTAACCTGCAGCGGCAGGGGAAGCTCGCTGATCTCGTCGAGCAGCAGCGTCCCTCCATCCGCTACTTCGAAAAGTCCAGGCTTACCTTCGCTTCTTGCTCCAGTAAATGCCCCTTTTTCATATCCGAAAAGCTCTGCTTCAAGAAGGTTTTCAGGAATTGCACCGCAATTTATTTTTACAAATGGTCTTTCGCTCCTTCCGCTTATATTGTGGATGTATTTTGCTAAAACTTCCTTTCCTACACCCGTTTCCCCATATATTAAGACCGTAGATTCCACCATGGCTATTTTGTTTACCGTCTCCATCAATTTTTCCATTGCCCTGCTCCTGTAAATTATGTGGGAGTTAGCGGTATTGGCCGTTCTCAGGGCAATCAATTCCCTCTCGTATTTTTGCAGAAGTTCTTTGGTATGATAAAGTTCTGCTTTGAGTTTTTCCTCGTCGGTAATATCTTTTGATATGCTCACTACCCTTTTTATCCTGCCGTTTTCGTCAAAAACCGGCGTTGCCATGACAAGCAGCTTCCGACCTGTTTTGGTCTTTTGCGTTATCGTCACAGGCTTTTTTTCTTCAATAACCATCCTCGTTGCCGATGGAAAATACATCCCATTTTTCTCGAGGTCTTTTACGTTTTTGCCTATCAGGCTTTCGGGCTTTACTCCATATATCTTCTCGCACGATGAACTTATCCTCACCTTTGACCCTGAACCATCGGTAATGCAGGCAAGGTCATCAGAACACGCCATAAATGCTTCTAAGTCAGTTTTTACCATATCTAGTTCATTTCTCAGGTTCTTTATATATTCGTTCATGAAAGAAATTATTTCTCTTATTGATATAACTCCTACGATTTCGCCCTTTTCATTTACTGCGAGAAATGTTTCACCATTATAATTTTCCAGATTTACAATTTCTTCTTCTCTGACAACCACAAAATCTTCTATAACCCGGCATTTTTTTGCATCATAGATTTTTCCTGCTCTGCCGTTTTTTGTTTCAATTATATAATCGCAATATATTGAATTGTCGCCCATATACCTTGAAGCTTCGCAATCTGCCGTTTTTATTATTTTTTTGTTCAATAACGCCCTGACAGTCTCTTTCATAAAATCACACCCGAAAAAAGTATTTTTTATATTTTTATTATAACACATAATAGTCGTACAAAATTAGTTATATTTTAAAGCGGCAAATTCTTATGATTCTTCGCCCTCTCCTTTTAAAACCCCCATCGGTTTTAATTTCACCACGGGCTTTGTAAGTCCTGCATCAACCAATGTAAATACCACTTCGTCGATGTCCTTATAGGCCAGGGGGGCTTCATCGAGCAGGGCTTTCAGATTGCTTGACGCTATTACCACGTTTTTGGTCTGCTCGAGAAGCTCCTCTTTTGTAAATTCGCTTTTCGCTCTTCGCCGGGACATAACCCTGCCAGCCCCGTGATTTACCGAACAGAACGTTCGATATATTTCAGAAAGGCCGACAAGCACGTAGGAAGCTGTGCCCATACTGCCCGGAATTATGGCCGGATGGCCTGTATCGCGGTAACAAGTAGGATTATCAGCGTGCCCAGCGGGAAGCGCCCTGGTGGCTCCTTTACGGTGGACCAGGAGCCATTTTTTGCCGTGCTTTTCTTTTTTCGCAATATTATGGGCCACATCGTAAAGAAGGTCCAGACCAAGTTCCGATTCGGGCCTTTTCAAGATTTCCACAAATGCCTCCCGCACGAAATGGGTTATGAGTTGGCGGTTGCAGAAAGCATAATTGGCAGCGCATGCCATTGCTTTCAGGTAGTTCTGACCATCTTCCGAAAAAACCGGCGCGCAGGCAAGGCCCTTCACCGGTGCCCTGGTTCCGTTTTTCTCCGAATGTTCCCACATAATCCTCGAGTAATCGGTGCAAATCTGGTGTCCTAGTCCTCGGCTGCCGGTGTGAATTAGCACATACATCATATTTTTAAAAAGTCCGAAACGCGACGATAGTTCCTCGTCGAAAACCTTTGAAACCCTTCCGATTTCTATGAAGTGATTCCCGCCGCCGATGGTTGCAAGCTGGTCAGCTCTTTCGCGGGCCGACTTAGGTATAGCCCCCGCATCTGCCCCTTTTATGCAACCCTTATCCTCTATCCTTTCAAGATCTTCCTTCCTGCCGTAACCCGCCCTAAGAAAATACTCCACACCCAGGTTTGCAATTGCATCTAAATCCGGCTTTCGCAAAGACTTAAGAGCACTAGATTTGCCAACTCCCGAAGGTACCCGAGAAGAAATTTTGTTTAATATTTTTGATATTTTCTCCTTATCAATTTCGTTGGCATCAATCTTTGTAGTAATAAGCCTTACGCCGCAATTAATGTCCATCCCGACGGCCCCTGCCGAAACCACGCCCTTTTCGTAATCGGTAGCCATTACGCCTCCAATAGGAAGCCCAAACCCGGTGTGGATGTCTGGCATCCCTATAACCGGGCTTACCACTCCGGGAAGTAGCGACGCATTGTAAAGCTGGTTTATGGCCTCATCTTCCACAAAATCCTGAAACAGCCTGGGGTTGAGGTATACGTTGATTTCAACGTTCGTTTCGCTATTAGTAAAAGAATAGCAATTTGTCGATACAAGTTTTAATTTTTCCTTCATCGAACTTCACGCTCCAATCAATCAATTATATAAACCATTTTTGCTTATTGCTTTTTTTATTAATCATCCTAATTGTATTTTTCGTTTCAAGTTTTCATATCATAAGTCTATCATTTCAAGCCCTTCCTATTCAACGGGACATCCCAATTAAAACCCTTTCTTGGGAAAAATAAATAAAGAGGTGATGAAAATGTTACCCTTTATCCCCAAAAGGGCCTACTTTGAGCGCGAAGCTTTAAATTATCCATTAGGCAGGAATATTTACTACAAACTTCAGGAGATGGGTGTTGACGTAAACTTCACTACTTCCCACAACAAAGTTTTGGGCATCCCCGGTAAAACGCCCCAGGAAGCTTACATGGAAGCCAAAAGGACCCTGGTAGTAGGTGTGCGCAAAACTTTAGAATTTGAAACATGTAAACCTTCCGCCCATTACCAGTTGCCGCTCGTGACTAGCTGCATAGGTGAATGTGAATATTGTTACCTCAACACCACTCTTGGTAAAAAGCCTTACTTAAGGGTCTATGTGAACCTGGACGAAATCCTGGAACGGGCGAAAAAATATATAGAAGAAAGGTCACCTGAGGTCACCATCTTCGAAGGGTCTGCCACTTCGGACCCTTTGCCTGTAGAACCTTATACCGGCGCCCTTAAAAAAACCATCGAGTTTTTCGCTATACAGGAAAAGGGCTTTTTTCGGTTCGTGACAAAATTTACTAATATAGATTCGCTACTCGATGCCGAGCACGGCGGGAAAACCACTTTTCGTTTTAGCATCAATTCCGAAAACATAATAAAAAAATTTGAGCACAATACCCCGCCCTTGGAAGAAAGAATTCGAGCTGCCAAAAAGGTAGCCCTTGCCGACTATCACTTAGGCTTTATCATCGGCCCAATTTTTTATTACCCCGGTTGGAAATACGATTATGGCGAAATGCTTGAAAAATTAAGTCTGGGACTTTCGGAAAGTGCAAAAAAAGCAATAGAATTTGAACTTATAACCCACCGGTTCACGGCGAGGGCAAAAAAGAACATACTTGCCGTTTTTCCAAAAACCAAGGTTCCCCTCGATGAGGAAGAAAGAGTTTTCAAATTCGGCCAGTTCGGCTACGGAAAATACGTGTACCCTCCTGACAAGATGAGGGAACTCAAGGAATTCTTTGAATTAAAAATCCGGGAATACTTCCCGGACGCTACACTTCTATATTTTGTATAAACTGTTCGACTTCATCGCTGAATGAAAGGATAATTTTTTTCGCCTTGACACCTTCTATGGAATTCAGCTCCATTTCTAGTCTCCCTGTTTCTTCATCGGAGCCGCAGAGCTGGAGGATAATGAGTCCTTCATCGGAAGAATGGTTTTCATCGGTGTCGTGAATCCCGAGCCTCATTTTTATGTTGTCACCGTATTTTGTCAGCACCTCCTGGACTTTAGGCGCAGAAACTTTCCTATTCCCCTGTAAAATGGCCATTATGGTTTTGGAATTCACCAAAAATCCTCCCTTCATCCCCCAGCCCTTCCCCGGCATTTATATATTTTGCTCATTTGCCATTAATATACATCGGGCCTTCGATCTTCAAAAATGGGTATGCGTTTCCTCACTTGTTCTACCGCCGACAGGTCAATTACAGCCTCGAAAACGCCCTCCCTTTCGTCGGCTTCCAGCAGCACTTCACCCCAGGGGTCAACGACGATGGAGCACCCGGGAAATTCTGCTTTGCCTTCCCTCCCTACCCGGTTTGCTCCCACCACGAAAAACTGATTTTCTATGGCCCTCACAATGTTCAGAAGCCTCCAGTGCATCTCCCGAGGCTTAGGCCACTGGGCCGGCACAAAAAGGATTTGGGCCCCGAGCAGGGCAATTTTCCTTATAAATTCGGGAAACCTTATATCGTAACATATAGCAATTCCGCACTTTATTCCGTCTAATTCGAAGGTTACCACCTTTTCTCCCGGTGAAAAGTATTTTTCTTCATTCATTAACCTGAACCTATGTACCTTATCATAGCGCGCCACTACCTCTCCGCTTCTATTTATTGCATAAGCCGTATTGTAAACCCTTTTAACCTCATCAGATCCCTCACCTCTTATGTCTGCTATCGAGCCGGCTATTATATTAATGCGGTTTTCCTTTGCAACTTTTTTCATCCAATCTATAGTGGGATTTCCTTCCCTGTCGGCTATATCCGAGAGCCTTTCCAGAGCATAGCCGGTATTCCACATTTCCGGAAGTAAAATGATATCAGGTTTCACCTTTACCTTTAAAGCTTCTTTAAGCAATTTCTCAACTTTTTTTCGGTTTTCCTCAGGCTCCCCATAAACCACATCCATCTGAAGTACACTAATTTTTAACATGTCTCGTATCCCCTTTCAAAATTGTAAAACAAGCCCCTTATATGGGGCCTCATTTTTCCATTTCTAAAAGTCCTTTTATTTTTTTCTATAGCCTCCTTAATAGCAAGAAAAAGCGGCTTTTTTTTCTATTCCTAGAACAGTTATATCTTCATTGTCTATAAGGGGTATCAGGATTTTTTTTGCCCTGCAGGATGCTATGGCTTCCGCGATTTTAGGCGTTATCTCTCCCATCATACAATTCGGGATTACTATTCCCAAGGAGCCTACAATCACATCAACTTTATTTATATTGTAGAGGATTGCGTTTTCCCCTGTTGCACCCTTGTTAGCTTTTTCTTTCATCATACTCAAAGTTGCGACTGAATTGGTCCCTAAGGCGTATATTTTTAGTTCAGGAGGCAAATCCTGCCTTAACAACGATACAATTTGGCTACCTATACCACCCCCATCCCATCCACAACTGCTATTATCATTTTTCATCTTTCCTGCTTTCCAGTATAATCTTATGTTCCAGGAGCTTTATTTCTTTTATTTGGGCATCTAGAATTTTTTGTTCTCCCAAGAGATTATACATAAAGATTTTGTCACCCTGTGGCTCTATAAAAATCACATTGTCCATTATCTCCTTTTCTTCGCCCTTTTCGTAAAGGTACACCCTCGATTCACACACAGTGTTCACTCCCTATATTAACTTTTTAGCTTCAAATAGAAATTCACCAGCCGTTTTTAAGGCATCAGCCGCTTTTTCAATCATCTCAGAAGCTTCCATTTTGCCGAGCCTTCTTGACTTTTCTGCCCAACTGCGGAAGTTTTCTTCATGAGACCGATTGTGCTCAATCCAATGTGCGAGTAAAACCCGCAAGGTTTCTATTTCTTTTTCGTTTTCACAATCCATCTTCTTATCCCTCCTCAAAATCCTTCAGTACTATTTTAAAATACAAAGTATTTTTTTCAAGTGTTTGCTTATTATTCCCTTGTACATTTCTCACTCTTAGCAATTAGCTTTATACATCCCCATGCAAAAGCCAGGGTGATTAAAGTCCCCGTAATACCTGCTTTCGCCGTAAAAGTAAATACATGATCAAATCTGATGATACCGAATTGAATAAAGAACTTGATAAAATAAGGCTATTTTCTTCCTTTGATGAAACTATCCAAGACCCATCGCCCAGTTATCGCTGTTGGGCACACATAATAAAGCTTCCTGATTGACCAAGGATTCAGGAAGCTTTGCATTTATGCCGCTAAATTAATCCCTTTTCTTTTAAAAATTCTTTTGCTACCTTCGCGGGATCTTGTCCTTCACCATCGACCTTGTAATTAAGTTTTTGCATTTCTTCATCAGAAATCTTATTTGCCAATTTGTTGAGAACATACTCTAATTCAGGGTGTTTGTCTAGCACATCTTGCCTAATAATTGGTGCAGCATAATAAGGCGGGAAAAAGTGTTTATCATCTTCTAGTATTTTTAGTTTATGAGATACCAGCAATCCATCAGTAGCAAAAGCATCAATAACCTGGACTTCGTTATTATCTATCGCTGTATATCTTATACCTATATCCATGGATTTTGCATCTTTAAACTTAAAATCATACACTTTTTGTAAACCAGGATAGCCATCAGGTCTTTCCAAAAACTCCATTGAAGCTCCCAGAATAAATTTATCGCTAATTTTAGCTAAATCTGAAAAAGTCTTCAAATTATATTGCCTTGCCAATTCATCCTTAACAGCTAATGTATAGGTATTATTGAATCCCAAGGGCTTCAACCATACTATATTCCATTTGTCTTTATATTCTTTCTTCACTGTTTCATAAGCTTTTTCTGGATCAGTAGTAGGTCCCATCCCTAATATGTCCACCAAGCCTGTCCCTGTATATTCAACATAAATATCTATTCCGTTATTCGCACCTCCCCTTTTTATCGCTTCAAAGTTTACATTTGTACCGCCAAGGTTTAGTTTTCGTACTACTTTTAGATTAGTATGTGCTTCAATCATGTCAGCCACCATATTAGCTACGATAATTTGCTCTGTGAAATTTTTTGATCCTACAACTATAGTATCACTTGCATCCCTTTGAGAATTTCCAACACCGCAAGATGTCACGAAAGTAACAGTTAAAATAAAAACCAAACCGAATAACAAAATTCTCTTCATTTAAAATCTCCTCCTTTACTTTATCCCCTTTGGAGTCACTAGTTTCTCAACTAAGAGTAAAATATAGTCTATCAAAAGCGCCAAAATCATTGCCGGTATTGCACCTGCTAGTATCATATGGTTATTCACCATAGATATACCTCTGTAAATCAATTGTCCTAAACCACCGGCTCCAATCAACGCTGCTAAAGTAGTAAATCCAACGGCTGTCACAGCTGCTATTCGAATACCTGCCATTATAACAGGTAAAGCTAATGGCAGTTGTACCATCCTCATTAATTGTACCTCCGTCATTCCCATACCTTTACCTGCTTCGAGAATAGCTTTATCTATATTGACAAGACCAGTATAGGTATTTTTTATAATTGGTAGTAACGTATACATAACTATCATAACTATTGAAGGAGTTGAACCTATACCTAAAAAAGGCACTAAAAATCCCAATAAAGCTAAACTAGGAATTGCCTGTACAGCATTGGCTAACCCAATGATAAATGAAGAAGTTTTAGGAAATTTTGCAATCAAGATACCTAATGGTACTCCTATAGCTATAGCTATAATCAGAGCCATAACAGATAATTGAATATGCTGAGTTGTTAAAACTAAAATATCGTCAGCTCTATCTTTCATAAAATTTATATACTCTACCAACACTATTTAAAAGTCCTCCTTCCTATTCTGCATAATTTGCACCTAAATAATTTACCAGGGCACTTCGCGTAATCAAACCTTGGAGCAAACTATCTTCATCCACTACTGGTACATAACCTATATTTTTTTGCGCCATCAATTTAAGGACATCTAAAATTGAATCATCAGGTTTAACTGTATAAACATTTCGAGTATAAATCTCTTCTATCCGTTTTGCAGTGTTTTTATTAGCCCTTATATCCTCCACTGTTACTATGCCTAAAAGTTGATTTTCTTTATTTACCACTAAAATACTATCAACACCACTATTACTCATAATTTCTATTGCTTGTGCAAGAGTCCTGGAAGGAAGAGCCTTTATTGGATTGGTAATCATAATATCTTTTGCTAAAACATACTCTGATTGTATCCACATTCGTCTTTTTCCTATAAAATTCTCCACAAATTCATCTGCCGGATTTTTTAATATTTCTTCGGGAGTATCAAATTGCACTACTTTTCCATCTTTCATTATACAGATCCTGTCACCTAATTTTAACGCCTCATCCATATCGTGAGTTACAAATACAATGGTTTTTTGCAACTTTTGCTGCAATTCATAAAGTTCTTCTTGTAACTGAGACCTTGTAATAGGGTCCAGTGCACTAAAAGGTTCATCCATTAAAATGATGTGTGGATCTGCAGCCAAAGCCCGTGCAACTCCTATCCTCTGTTGTTGTCCACCGGATAATTCTTTTGGGTATCTATTCATATATTCTTCTGGAGGCATTCCTACAAGATGCATTAATTCCTTTACTTTTTCAATTCTCTTCTTTTTTGGCCAATTTTTAAGCAAAGGAACTAATTCTATATTTTGCCCAACTGTCATGTGGGGAAGTAAACCAATTTGCTGAATCACGTATCCAATATTCCTGCGAAGTTGGATTGGATTTATCTGAGAAATATCTTGGCCGTTTATAAATATCTTACCAGAAGTTGGTTTAATTAAGCGATTTATCATTTTCAACGAAGTGGTTTTCCCACAACCACTCGGTCCTATCAAAACCACCAATTCGTTATCTTTTATTTCTAAATTTATTCCTTTTAGTATTTCAGTTTCTCCATATGTTTTAACTATATTTTCAAATCTTATCAATACTCCCACACCTCCTTGCAGGTGACAACCCATATTATATAATAAAGTTGTCAGTGTGTCAATAAAAGAGATTACAAAAAAACCTAGCAACTATTGTTGTTGCTAGGGAAAATTAATATCAGTATAGTTATCGACTAGAGATATACTTTTTTTGAAAGCCTCCTTACTTCCTATAAGAACTAAATAATCTCCACCTTTAATTTTCTCATTGGGACCAGGAGAAATAATTACGTCTTCTCCTCTCTTTATAGCTATTACGGTTGCACCTGTAACATCCCAAAATCTTAACTCAGCCAAAGTCTTACCTACAGCATCGCTTTTCTCATTAACGCGAATTTCAACAGGATTAAAGTCATTTATATTTTTTAATCTATTAGCGTATTCTATAAATTTTAGCAAAATATTTTCCAACCTTTCATCAAGTTTTTTTCTTTCTTCGACGATTTTAACCAATTCATTTTTTAAGACCTCTAAGGTTTTTTTTTCATTAAATTGATTTATATATCTTCGTGCCGCTTCTTTCGATTTAACAATTACCCCTTTACCTTGTTCTGAAACAACTACTCCCATGTCTTGTAAAAGGGAAATAGCACGCCGTATTGTTTCAGGTGAAACTTTGTATAGCCCTGCAAGATTTGACCTACCGTATAATCTCTCATCCTCATTAAACTCTCCCTCTACAATTCTTTTAGCAATATCAAAAGCAATATACTCATATCTCGGCCTTACAATTTCAGACATAAAAATGTGCCTCCATCTCATTTCTTAAAAATTTATAATTGTTTTTAAACTTCTTGTTTTTATTTTAATCCTGCCATACTATTATACTATTTTCAGTTAAAAAAACAATGAAAATTTCTCTCGGAGGCCCAAACTATTTATAAGAAGCTCTCTTGCAAAACACTCAAAGTTTTGGGCCAATATACCGATGGTAGTCAAAATGGGAATGTACGTAATTGCTGAGATTAACTTTACGCGACCATCGATTTGATAAAATATATTTTGTTTTTTTACCTCATCTCCAAAGATTGCCTTCAAAATATACACCTCGAATATAGATTATATTCTTAAAAATCATTTTTCAAAAGTTTATTTTAGAAGAAAAAAATCGGCGCCGACTTGCTGTCAGCGCCTTTCTAAATCAACCATACAGTTCAACAGCTTCTATTACCGCTTTAATGTTTTCCACCGGAGTATCTGCCGGTGCAGAAGCCACTCCTGCTGCTAGTATGAAGCCTCCTCCGGGTTTTACCTGCTCAAGCAAGTTTTTAATGTATTCCTTTATACTATCTGGGGTTCCTCCAACCAGCAGTCCTATGGGAATTCCACCCATCACGCAGGTATGACCTTTGAGGAGTTGTTTTGCTTTTACCACATCGGTTTTTTCAAAATAAGCTATTCCCCATCCTTTAGGCAGTTCCAAAATCGTTTCTAGATGGGCATCATGACGTCCTTCGAAAAACACCCATGATTTAATGCCTTCATCTAACAGCTTGAGTATAATGGCCTTTAGGTACGGCCAGTAAAACTCCTTGTAAAGTTCGGGCGAAAGGTATTCATTGAGGTGGAGAGGGAACATGGCATATTTTGCTCCCATAGCCTTAAAAGACAACGAGTAGTTTATCAAAGGTTCAACCAGCGCTTCAGCAGCTTTTTTAACTTTATCCGGATACCTTCGTATATCCAATATTAAGTTTTCAACCCCTCTCAAGAAGTCTCCAATCATGTCAAGAGGCGCATAGCCCCAGCCCATGGGTATGGCCGGGTAACCAAGTTCAGCGGCTATTTTTCCGAATTGAAAGGCATACCCGGCACTTCTTGAAAGTTCCATCCCCAACCGCACCCAAGTAGCCATAGCCTTGCGAGGAGTCTCCAGATTCCTGCAAGCCCTCGGAAGGACAGTCTCAGCCACAAATTTTACAGGGTCTTCTATGAGCTTATCGTATTCGTCGGCTTCCATGAAAGTTCCTCCTATAAACTGCGGCGAGGTGTTCTCGCTAATTTCTCTTCCTGGATATCTGTAGTATTTGTCACCCAATATATCATGCAGTGGGCCAGTTATTAAGGTCAGAGCAGGAGATATATCGGGGAACTCTATAAAAGCAAGGCAAAATACCCTTCCATCCAGCCCAGGGGTACCCGCCATGGCCATGTCGAACGGAAAATCCCTCATAAATTTTTCCGATGCTTTCATTGCTTTCTCATAGTCGTAGCACATTTCATATTGGGTAATTCCCGCATATTTTGGTATGATGTCTCCGCCTATTCCTGAACACGGGACCCTGTCTGGTTCCTGAAGGTTAATGGCCGCCTCGAAACGAGCAAGTCTTTCTTCAGCAAGTTTTTTTGGGTCTTTCGTCATCCTAAATTACCTCCTGTCATAAAATTTTATATTTTTAATTCATAGGATGAACAAATACGGTATGACCATGCCGGTATACTTTTCGTAAGCAGTTTTCATGTATGGAACAACTCTTTCATCTACAACGGGGTAGTCCTTTATAAATTCTTCAAATGGGACAATATATTTGGACTTAAAGGGAGGATACTCATGGGAAAACTTTTTAACTGCATCTTCTCTCTTTTCGGTAGTAACCGGCCGACCTGGATTTTCATATTTGGCATTTTCCAGTACGTATTCCATAACTGCTACATAATTCTCAGGGTTAATGTCGTTGATACTCATTGCGTGTTTATCAAATCCAAAGATGTAGTTGCCGCCCGGAGCCAATATATCTATGAGCTCCTTAGCCTTATCTATGCATTGCTGCTTAGTCCCGGTTTTCAATAATGTTATCGGATAAAAACCGCTCAATACCATTTTTTTGCCTAACTTTTCCTTAAATAGTTTCGGATCGCCGTATTCCATGTGCAGGCGCGTGCCAGGTGGCAATTCCTGGAGATAATCTATATAGCGTGTCCAATCGTCCTCGCAGAATATCCAAACTGCTTGCCCTCTTTCAGCACAGATGTAACATAGTTTATAAAAGGTCGGCCAGTAAAATTTTTCAAAGTCCTTTTGGTTTAAAAATGTAGGCATGTGCGTCATTATCATGTTTGCACCAAATATAGAGACTTCAGGCGTCATTCCCATCCAAATCGCCATAGGCATCAATGCTTCCACAGCCTCGAGGACCTTTTCAGGACAGCGCTTTATATCTAGTACGATCTTTGTAAAGCCCCTGCAGAAATCTGCAAGAAAATCAAAGGGTATCATCTGAAGCCCCATCGTACCAGGTGGAGGTGAAAAGAATCCGTATTTTTCAATAAGGTAATTGTTAGCTATGTCAAAAGCCCTTTGTTGATCCATCTGCGCAAAGACTATCCTCGTAAAATTTATGGATCTTGTTACCGGGTCCGCATCCAGGGCGGCGTTATAGCGGGGCATGATTTTTTCTACAATAAAATCGAAGGGATTTTTGATGAACTCATCGTATTCTTCTTCTTCCAAGCCCGATATTTCGGGGTGCTGAATCATTCCTGTCTTGCTCATCACAAATGACTTTGATTTTTGAAACATAAGTGAGATGGGATTCCTCGCCCAAGCCATCGCAAAGTTGTCGCCTCGAACGAGCTCCATCGCTTTTTCGCCAATTTCTATCAAGAGTTCTGCAGTGTACTGGTACTGGGTAATCAAAAAGTCCTTACCTGCGTATTCAATCAAAAACTCGGGGCTCAGACCGTCGCTGACAGGAAATCTATCGGGAATAACGCCGGAATATACGTCTCTAAAGAGCTTTTCACGGTAATCTCTCAATTTCTTGGCATCCATAAATGGCCCCCCTCTGCCTTCTTAATAATTTATCTCACCTGGTTTGCACTCATAATTTCCATTACCTTCTCATCGGTTAGCTTATAAAAGAGTATGAAAATTATAGCAGCAGTTAACCCACAGGATATAGGTATTAAAGTCACAAGGTTTATAATCCCTCGTATCAAAGCTTCTGTAGGTTCAGCAAGGGGATTATATCCAATTATAGCAAGGCCATAACCCACTACAGCGCCACTCAAAGCAACCCCAATTTTTATAGGCATTGCAGACATGGACATTATGAAAGCAGTAAGGTCTTTCCCTGTTTTCCACTTGCCGTATTCAGCAGTATCTACATAAAGCGCAGGGCCTATCGACATGCTGCTTGCTCCTAAAAAAGCGCCAATGCTGCTTAAAGCAATAAACAAGTATGGATTTCTTCCTCCCGAGAGAAAAAGTATTGTGTAAAGGACCGGGTTTAACAAGGAAGCAAATATAAATGTGGACCTTTTCCCAAGTTTTGCCACAATAAACGGAGCTATTAAGCTTCCCAAAAAGCTAAACACAGACTGACTCGTAAGGTGGATCGTTATCATGCCCAGATTCCCGGCAACATACTTGTAATAGTAAGTGAGCAGCGAAGAGATGACAAACAAGCTGGTATTTCCGATGATCCCGCTCACAAAAAGCGCCATCAGCGGACCATTGGAAAGCATGTTCACAAACATCTCTCCTGCCGAAGCCTTAGTGCTACCCTTAATTGCTGCTTTGTCTTTTTCATAGACATCGTAGCCTTCACTTTGGCGGAATAAGTTCCAATATCCGAGCACCTGTATCAAGGCAAACAAAGCTACGGTGAGGAAAAATCCTCTTCCTTCATTGCCCCTTCCTAATAAATTTATTAAGGGCATGCAGGTTAAGGAAAAAACGAGACTGGATGCTGTCATGAATTGCATTTTTCGTTGGGAGAGTCTGAGCCTGTCTTGCGGGGTTCTTCCTAGAATGCTCATCATGCTTATGTGGCCGTTGTAGGCAAAATTCACGCAGACATGGGCAACAACATAACACGCTCCGAGAAATACGGCCTTACTTATCTGATTTAATGGAGGGTTTGTGAACATGAGGATGAAAAAAGTGGCGGTAAAAGGAGGTGCTATTAAAATCCACGACCTATACTTGCCCCATTTTAGATGGGAGTTTTGTATGATTCCCCCAGTTATTGGAACAGAAATCATGTCGCAAATCCTGGCGATGAGAAGGATAGTTCCCATAAAGGCTGCTTCAATCATAGCAACATCGGTCAAAAAATAAGCATAATAGGTGACTGCAACCATCATCATTAGGTTGAAAGTAAAATCTACTAACGCATAACTATTTATAACCTTATTAGGTACCGCCCCTTGGCCACCGAGCATAAAGTACCCCCCTTAGTTTTTAAAAAGTACATCTTAACAAAATAATCCCCTTAGCCGACCCACTCCCTACAAAACTTTACACCCTCGGCGGCGTTGATGGTCCATGCATCAGCCCCTATGTACGCACAGGCCTCGCCATTTACCGCATTTCCACCAATTATAACTTTTAAGCCGTCTCTAAGCCCCGCTTCCGATAGGGCATCCACGGTCTTTTTCATAGACTCGATAGCCAGCGTAAGGAGTCCACTTAACCCTACTATTTGAGGTTTTACTTCTTTTACTTTACTTACAAAGTTTTCAGGAGGCTGGTCTATTCCAAGGTCATGAACCTCAAATCCTGCAGCTTCCGCCATGCTTTTGAATATGTTTTTGCCTATGTCGTGAAGGTCCCCTTGCACCGTCCCTAAAACTATTTTCCCCGAGCCTTTTTTGCCTTTTGTGCCTATGTATGGCTTTAGCATCTCTATAGCCCTTGCAAGCAAATCTCCCGCGAAAATTAAGTCTCCCACAAAGTACTCCTTTGATTCAAATTTTTCTCCAACTATCTCCATTCCTCTTTGGCACGCCTCCACTACTCTCTGAGCCTCTTCTTGTGTGGGATTGCCAGAGATGAAATCTTCCAGAATTTTTATCGCGGTGTTTTCATCTAGTTCTCCTATGGCTTTGATCAATTCATTTAAATCTATCATAGTAAACCCCCCTCTTTTATATATGTATATACAAGTCTCGGTACTTTTAGTATATATATACTATTGTAAAATGTCAAGATATTCTTATATATCTATTTTTTAATTTTTATAATACAATTCGTGCATTATTATTTATATAAAAAAATGCGGGGATGTCCTCGCATATTTACAGGAGATTTTTTATTCTATTAAATCTATTCTCCGCTACTTTCCAATCTACATTGTTCATAAATGCCCTTATATAATCGGCTTTTCTAGTTCCATAATCAATAAAATATGCATGTTCGTAAACGTCTAGAACCAAAACAGCCTCCGCACCCTGAACAACACCGTGGTCATGGGCATCTAAAAGATAATTGATAAGCTTACCGCTCCTTCTGTCGTAAACTAAAACAGCCCACCCTCGAGCTGCCATACCTGTAGCTTTGAAGTCCTCGAGCCATGCATCATAAGAACCAAAGTCCTTCGCTATCTGTCTCATTAGCTCTCCATGAGGCATCCCACCGGGACCACCAAGGTTTTCAAAATAAAGTTCGTGAAGTAAAACCCCGTCTATTGCATAAGTTTCCCCTTTTTTTAACCCGCGAAAATAGCTATAAGTCGCATTAGCATCTTTCCGGTCGGCTGAAAGAAGAAGTTTTCTGATCTCGTTTACCCTGTTGATATAGCCTTTATACAGCACTTCGTAATGTTCAAGGATTTGGCGCTCAGTAAAGCCTGGCATAATGAGCAGCCGTGGATTTAGAGGAAGTGGGCGTAAATTATTATCACTTTTAATCATGCTGTCACCATCCTTTGCTTTCATAAAGTCTGAGATTTTATCTATGTTTTCCTATATTAATGATATACACCGGCTCTCATCATCGTTCCAATACTTCGAGGCAAAAGCTGAAAAGTATAAAATAAAAAAAGGTGGCCGATAGGCTTAAGCCTATCAACCACCTTTTCTCATTTCCCGACTGATTTTATTTCGCTACTTTCGCAGCTTCGACTATAGCCTTCACGTAGCCATAAGTATCTTCGAGCGTAGCTCCGGTTACTGCATCGACTTTTTCCTTCATCTGTTCCTTATCGTTGCTCGCGAGCATAGCCTCGAGTTCAGCTATGGTCTTGCCCTTTACAAACTTCACTATTCCGCCAAAGTTCTCACTTACGGTCTTAGTCGCACCGCCCCTCGTCCTCATGTTGTTGCTGTAATAATCAGCATTCGTGAGCTTCGATGCGAGTACATACCCTTCCTTCACGTAAGTCCCAAATTCCTGATCCATATTGGGTACTCCTTTAGCTACGTCCTTGCTCATAAACTGATAGTCGTCTATGTAGGCAGCCACTATCTTGTCGCCCAAAACAACTGCAGTCGCAAAGGTGAAGCACTTGGTTCCATGAGCAGCATAATCTATCTTACCGATCTTCAAATTTGCCAAATCTTTTTCTTCCACCAGCATCGCATCCGCATCGGGCGCTGCATTTGCTACTTTCGCAGCTTCGACTATAGCCTTCACGTAGCCATAAGTATCTTCGAGCGTAGCTCCGGTTACTGCATCGACTTTTTCCTTCATCTGTTCCTTATCGTTGCTCGCGAGCATAGCCTCGAGTTCAGCTATGGTCTTGCCCTTTACAAACTTCACTATTCCGCCAAAGTTCTCACTTACGGTCTTAGTCGCGCCGCCCCTCGTCCTCATGTTGTTGCTGTAATAATCAGCATTCGTGAGCTTCGATGCGAGTACATACCCTTCCTTCACGTAAGTCCCAAATTCCTGATCCATATTGGGTACTCCTTTAGCTACGTCCTTGCTCATAAACTGATAGTCGTCTATATAGGCAGCCACTATCTTGTCGCCAGCCACAGCTGCTACTGCAACTGTGTAGCACTTGGTTCCATGGGCTGCATAATCAACCTTCCCTATTTTTACTGCAACTTTCTGGGTCTGCACAGGAACTTGCGGGACAGGTGGAGTTGCCGGTTTTTCAGTTGATGCAGCTACTTTGGGAGCCAATTTTGCTAAAGTTTTGGGACCTACTATTCCGTCCACCTTAAGTCCGTTCTTTTTCTGAAAATCCTTTACAGCAGCTAATGTCTTAGGCCCAAATATCCCATCTACCTTTAACTTATAACCATGCTGGTTGAGCAATGTCTGCAGCAATTTGACATCCTGTCCTACAGAGCCGTAAGCTAAGAGCCTTTTGATTCCAGTTACACTAGTCACCGCAGTGGAGGTCGTTTTAGTCGTGGCAGTCTTAGCCGCTGCAGGTTGACTGGTTTTGGCAGGCATCGTTTGCGTTTTATTTTCTGCAGGCTTATCATTCGACGAATCAGTAGCAGCCGATACTGCGTCAACTTTGAAAAGTTTTGCTACCTGCACCGGTGCAACAATAGATACGATAAATGCGGTGAGTACCAAAAGGGCTACAGCAAATAATTTTTTATTCATACAAGACCCCCTTTTTAATGTTTTTTAGATACAGCCCGCTAGTTAAATGGGCTGTATCTGGAAATTAATTGTTCAAGTAATCACTTTTGCCAATATTATAATATATACAAGTGTAAATTTCAATAAATTTTTTACGTTTACATTTATAAAAGCAGGTGTTAAATTGCAATATCAAATGCGGCACATTGATTTCTCTAGTCAGGGTATTTGCCGAAGCAGTTTTGTACTTGTTGTATTTGAAGATTGGTTCAATGATTTTAGTGCGACGCATTTAGTTAAATCACGTCAGATAATCAGGTTTAGTCAAAGCTAATGTGAGTTAAATCACAGAATTACATTACAGAACCTGCTATTATAAAATTAAATTCACGTGATATTAGGGAGGTTTCGAACATGGCAATAAGGAAAATAGTTCATATCGATGAAAAAAAGTGCAACGGCTGCGGGCTTTGCGTTCCGGCCTGCGCCGAAGGTGCCATACAGATTATAGACGGAAAGGCAAGGCTCGTCTCGGATAAGTATTGCGACGGGCTGGGTGCCTGCCTTGGCGAGTGCCCGAGGGGCGCCATTACCATCATCGAAAGAGAAGCCGAAGAATTTGACGAAGAGGCAGTAAAGAAACACCTTTCCCGCAACAAATCTGAATTCCAGGTGCATACCCATATCCATCACGGATTTTCATGCCCTGGAAGCCGGGTGATAGATTTAAAACAAAGTTCCAACGCAAAAGAAAACGTAAAAGTCCCGGAAAAATCCTTTTCCGAAGGCGATATCTCCATTAGAATCAAGTCCCAGCTTTCGAACTGGCCGGTCCAGCTCATGCTGGTGCCCGTGGACGCTCCTTACTTCGACGGGGCCGACCTTTTGGTAACCGCAGACTGCGTGCCTTTTGCATACCCCAACTATCACCTGGAACTTTTAAAGGGCAAAAGTGTGGTCATAGGCTGCCCCAAACTCGATGACGGCAACTACTATGTAAAAAAGCTTGCAGAAATTTTCAAGCGCAACCACATAAAAAGTGTAACCGTTGTCCATGCGGAAGTACCCTGCTGCTACGGTCTGGTGAAAATTGCTGAAGAAGCGTTAAATCTTTCCGGGAAAGATATACCGCTGAACATGGTGGAAATAGGAATTAAGGGAGATAGAAAGAATTAAAGAGCCATCCATAAGCTAGATGGCTCTTTTTAATCACTCTCTCCCTTTTTCTAGAAGTTCCTCGAACTCTGCCTCATTCAGGATTTTTATTCCCAACTTCAGAGCTTTTTCGTATTTGGACCCCGGGTCCTTTCCTACTACCACATAGTCGGTCTTTTTGCTCACGCTGCCGGTTACTTTACCGCCGAGTTTTTCTATTAGTTCGGTAGCTTGCTGCCTTGTATATTTCTCCAAGGCCCCGGTAAGGACGAAGGTAAGTCCTTCTAAAGGCTTTGGCCCCTCTTTCTTCTTTTTTGCTTCCATGTTGACCCCGGCGGCTTTCAAGCGGGAAATGAGAGCTTTTGTCTGCTCTTGTCTGAAAAACGCCAGGATACTTTCTGCTATCTTCTCGCCTATTTCGGGAACTTTTATCAGGTCCTCATAGGTAGCTTTTTCAAGCTCCTCCATCGAGCCGAAGGCATCGGCCAGAAGCGACGCCGTCCTGGAACCCACGAAGGGGATTCCAAGAGCGTATATCACCCGGTCAAGAGGCCTTTTTTTGCTTTCCTCTATAGCAGAAAGCAGATTGGCGGCAGATTTTTCTCCCATGCGCTCTAAGGGAAGGAGGTCCTCCCGCTTCAGGTAGTATAGGTCAGCGGCATCCTTAATAAGCCCCTGCGATATCAGTAGTGAAACTATGGCCGGGCCGAGCCCCCTTATGTCCATGGCATCCCGGGAGGCGAAGTGCTCGATGCTCCTTTTTATCTGGGCTGGACAGCCGGCGCTGTTGGTGCAGCGGTACGCTGCTTCTCCCGGAAGCCTGACTGTTTCTGAACCGCACTCAGGGCAGCGGTTGGGCATTTCGAAATCCCGCTCTTTCCCCGTGCGCTTTTCTTTTACAACTCCCACCACTTCGGGAATCACATCGCCGGCCTTGTGGACTATGACTGTATCACCTATCTTTATGTCTTTTTCCCTTATGTAGTCTTCATTGTGCAATGTGGCTTTGCTCACCGTAGACCCGGCTATCCTTACTGGCTCCAAAACCGCGGTGGGGGTCAGCACTCCCGTCCTGCCAACCCTTACGATTATGTCCTTAATCACCGTTGTCTTCTGTTCGGCAGGAAACTTATAAGCTATAGCCCAACGGGGGCTTTTTGCGGTCGAACCCAAGAGCCTTTGCTGCTCGAGGGAATTAACTTTAATGACCATCCCGTCAATCTCGTAGGGCAGTTCGTGGCGCTTTTCGTTCCAACTGACGCAGTAGTCCACGACGTCGTCGAATTTATCGAAAAGCACTATGTGAGGATTTACCCGCAGGCCTATCTTTTTGAAGAACTGGAGAGCTTCATAGTGGGTCTTAAATTCTATCCCTTCTACATAACCCAAGCCATATATGAAAATGGAAAGGGGCCTTTTGGCCGTAACTTTTGGGTCAAGCTGTCTCAAAGAGCCCGCCGCCGCATTTCTAGGGTTTGCGAAGAGCGCAAGCCCTTGTTCTTCCCTCTCTTCGTTCAATTTCCTGAAGTCCTCTTTCGGCAGGTACACCTCGCCTCTTACTTCAAGAATAGCCGGGCTTTTATCGGGTGGAAAATCAAGCTTAAGCGGTACGCTTTTTATAGTCTTTACGTTTTGGGTTACATCCTCCCCTACTTCGCCGTCACCCCTGGTGGCAGCGGTTTTGTAGATGCCGTTTTCGTAAGTTATCGAAACCGCAAGTCCGTCTATCTTAAGTTCCACCACATATTCCACGTCATTTCCTACAACTTCCGTAACCCTCCTGTGGAAGTCCCTCAGTTCCCCTTCATCGAAAGCGTTGGAAAGGCTCATCATGGGGACGCGGTGAACCACCTGTGTAAAATAGGGAAGAGGCTCTCCCCCAACCCGCTGGGTGGGAGAGTCAGGCGTTACCAGTTCGGGAAACTTTCTTTCGAGCTCTTCTAGTTCCCTCATCAATTTGTCATACTCCGCGTCGGAAATCACGGGGCTATCGTATACGTAGTACTGCTTGTTGTGATAGTTTATGAGCTCCCTCAATTCCTTTATCCTTTTTTCGGCTTCTGACTTTTTCATACACTCCATCCTCTCATAGAAGAATTTCATTTTGTCATTTTATATCTTCACAAGAGGAGCGTACTTTAATATGAGGCGTTTTGTCCCTTCCGATGCAAAATTCACCGCTATTTCCGCATCTTCTCCCTTACCGTATACGGCAGTTACCACACCTTCACCCCATTTGGAGTGCTTCACCCTGTCGCCGGGGTTTAATTTTAACTCCTTTCGCTTCTCTGTTTCTGATGATTGTTTTATCGCAGGCTTGAAGTGCACCACAGTTTTTGCTTTTTTTGTCTTTCCATTATCCTCCTCTAAAGTATCATCTTCAGAACCGATTTCCTTTAAAAGCCTTGCCGGTATCTCGTCGATGAACCTTGACGCCGAATAAAATGAGGTGTTGCCGTAGAGATTTCGCCTCCACGCTCTTGTCAGGTAAAGCCTTTTTTTGGCCCTGGTTATCCCTACATAGCAAAGTCTTCGCTCTTCCTCCAGCTCATCTTCATTGAACATCGACCTGGAATGCGGGAATATACCCTCATCCATGCCGCTTAAGAAAACCACGGGAAACTCGAGGCCTTTCGCACTATGGAGTGTCATCAAAACCACCGCATCTTTGTTATCGTCAAGCTCGTCCACATCGGAGACCAGGGCAATTTCGGCGAGGAAATCCTGGAGGCTTGCTCCTTTATATTTCCTCTCAAATTCTTCGGCCACACCTACCATTTCTTTCAGGTTTTCTATCCTGCTCTGGGCCTCCGGTGAATTCTCGGCTTCAAGTTCTTCGATGTATCCCGTTTTTTCAAGAATATAAGCTATCAATTCCGGAATAGAAAGCGAATTTTGTTTTTCTATAAAATCATCAATTAAGCTCACAAAATTCTTAAGTTTTGCAGATACTCTCGACGAGAAATTGTAAGCCTCCTCTTTTATTATGTCATATACGGACCTTTCATTTTCCTCCGCTACCCTTTTCAGTTCGTAGACTGTAGCCTCGCCTATACCCCTTCGAGGCACGTTTATAATTCTCAAAAGACTCACATCATCCGAAGGATTTGCCACAACCCTCAGGTATGCCAGTAGGTCTTTTATTTCTTTCCGCTGATAAAATTTCAGACCTCCCACTATCTTGTAGGGGAGTCCCATCTTAACCATCATCTCTTCCAGCACGCGGGACTGGGCATTGGTTCGGTAGAGCACCGCAAAATCTTTAAAGTTGAATTTCCGCGCGTTGACCAGCTTTTCTATTTCCCGGGCAATGAAGAACGCCTCTTCATGCTCGTTTTCCAGCGTGACAAGATAAATTTTTTCACCTTTGCCGTTTTCGGTCCATAAATTCTTCTTTTTCCGGCCCAAATTGTGGCTTATCACGTTGTTTGCCGCATCGAGAATGTTTTGAGTCGAACGGTAATTTTGTTCGAGTCTTATGACAGTAGCATCCGGAAAATCCTCTTCAAAGTCCAGGATATTCCGGATATCCGCACCTCTGAAGCTGTATATGCTCTGGTCGTCGTCCCCCACAACGCACAGGTTCCTGTGTTTTTCGGCCAGCATCTTCACCAGAACGTATTGTGCTCTATTTGTGTCCTGGTATTCATCTACCAGTATGTGCTTGAACTTCGTCTGGTAATGGTAAAGAACTTCGGGGCATTCTCTGAAAAGCTCGACCGTCTTCATTATGAGGTCGTCGAAATCCAGAGCGTTCCGCTCTTTCAATTTTTTCTGATAAAGTTCGTATATCTTAGCCAAAGTCTTTTCCCTTATGTCCTTTGCCCTGTCGTAGCACTCTTGTGGCGTAAGCAGCCTGTCCTTGGCCCTTCCTATAAAATTCAAAACTGCCTGAGGCGAGTATTTTTTGTCGTCAAGCCCCAGAGCTTTAATGGAATCCTTTGCCACAACCTGCTGGTCCTGGGTGTCGAATATTACGAAGTTCCTGTTGTAGCCCAATCTCTCAATGTCTGACCTCAAAATGCGGACGCACGCCGAATGGAAGGTGCTGACCAGCATCCCCTTCGCCCAGGGGATAAGCCTTTCGATTCTTTCTTTCATTTCCTCGGCAGCTTTATTAGTAAAGGTTATGGCCATTATGCTGCTCGGGTCCACACCTTTGTATTCAATCAGATAAGCAATTCTGTATGTCAACACCCGGGTCTTGCCGCTTCCCGCCCCCGCCAGGACAAGAAGAGGGCCCCCCGGATGTGTCACGGCTTTCCTTTGCTCTTCGTTTAGTTCGGATAAAAAATTCATTTTTACCTCCTACAGAAAAGTAGCGTGGGTTCCACGCTACTTTTTTTTCTCATCAAGCTCCTTTAATCTTTCCAAAATCATCTTATAGCCATCGGCGCCGTAGTTCAAAAAACGCTTGACCCTGCTTATGGTGGCAGTGCTGGCTCCCGTTTTTTCGGCAATATCGCTATATGTAAATCCGGCTTCCAGCATCTCGGCCACCTGAAGCCGCTGGGCCATGGCCTTTACTTCTGCAATGGTGCAAATATCCTCGAAAAAGCGATAGCATTCTTCTTTCGTCCTCAAAAGCGCTATTGCTTCAAAGAGCCTATCAATGGCCGGGTCGGCCAACCTCTGGAGTTGCATTTTATCACTCCACAATTAAAAAATTTAACTTACGAGTTCTAAAAGCACATTGGTATAAATCCTCAAGTTTTTCAAAAGGTCTTCAATCTCGATGTACTCGTCCTTTTCGTGGGCAACTTCTGGTTTCCCCGGAAAACCAGGTCCGAAAGCCACCGCGTTTTTGAACATCCTCGCGTACGTTCCGCCGCCTATTGAAAAACAGTAGGCCTTTTCTCCGGTAACCTTTTCGTAAGCCGCTTTCAAGCTCCTAACTATAGCGCTATCCTCAGGGACGTAATGGGGCGGATTGTCGGATATCTTTTCAACTCGAACTCCCTCGATGAGACTTTCCCTTATTTTCGAAATCACCTCTTCCCCTTTATACTTTATGGGATACCTGATGTTTACGACGACCTCGCCGGATTTTTCATCCATCCGGATTACTCCCACATTAAAGGTAAGCGGCCCTGATGTATCGTCGGAAAAATCGATTCCCAATCCCCTGCCCGTAGTATCAAGGCCTATTTTCTCGTTCAGGAAAAGAATGAATCGCCGCTGTCCTTCATCATCGATGTCGAGTTCCGAAAGAAAAGTTATGAGCTGCATTACCGCATTTTTCCCCTTGTGGGGTATGCTTCCATGGGCGGAAACGCCGTGAGATTTAATAGCATACTTGTCATCGACCTTTGAAAGCTCCATATTGTACCCGGTTCTTTCTTTGAATTGTCTGAACCTTTCTTCTATGTATGCGGTATCACCCTTCAAAACTGCCTCAGCATAATCCGGCACCATGTTGGGTCTGTGGCCGCCTTTCAAGGAGACGAGCGTTACTCCTCCTTCTTTCGCTTTCCTGTCATTTTCAAAATCGCTCGTCAAAGAGAATGTAAGGATGCCCTTTTCGCCGTTTATAATCGGATATTCCGCATCTGGCGAAAAAGCCATGGTGGGCTCTTCGTCGTGTTCCAAGTAATATTTTATGCATTTCATTCCGCTTTCCTCGTTGGTACCGAATATCACTCTAACCCGCCGGTTGAATTTCACTCCCGCATCCTTCAACGTTTTTAAAGCATAAAGAGCCGTCATGGCAGGCCCTTTGTTGTCAGATGCCCCTCTGCCGTAGATTTTTCCATCGTGGATTTCCCCGCCGTAGGGAGGGTAGGTCCAGCCCGAGCCTTCCGGCACCACATCCAGGTGAACCAGTATCCCCACCATTTCGTCTCCTTCGCCCCACTCGGCCCATCCCACGTAGTTGTCCAGGTTTTTGGTCCTGAAGCCGAAACTCTTGGCAAGGTTTAAAGCATAATCAAGGGCCTGTGCCACTCCTTCTCCGAAAGGCTTCCCTTCAAGCGGCGGTTCTTCAACACTCCGTATCCTGATTATTTCGCAAACCGATTTTATCAGAGACTTCCCATTAAGTTCTATGGCCTTTTCAATGTTCATAAATAAAACCCCTCCCTTTTTAACAAGCGATAAAAAAATTAACTTCAGCTTACTATAAGTTTCTTTATGGCATGCGTCAATAACGCAAATGTAGTACCCAGAAAAGCACCGCTGAGCACATCGGATGGGTAGTGCATCCCTGTGTATATCCTGGAAAATCCCACCAATGTAGCCAGCGAATATATGGCATACCTATAGGCAGGAAAATAAAGGGAAAATACTACAGCCAGACAAAAGCCCGCAACCGTGTGCCCGGAAGGAAAGGAATGGTCTTTTAGAAGCTTTCTCCAAAATGTGTTCACGTTGGGCAAAACCATATACGGCCTTTTTCTGTAAATGCTCTTTTTGAAGATTTGGACTATTCCCTGACTTCCCGTGAGGGCGAAAAAGGCTTCGCTTGCAGCTATCCTAGCTTCCTCTTTGCCAAAGATATAAAGAAAGGCACACAAAAGCACTGAAAATGTGGCACCGCCGAGATGGGTTATGCGCGGCATTATCGCATCCAAAGGCCTGCATTTTATCCTTTGATTCAGGTACATAAAAAGATTTTTATCCTTTTGATGAAATCCCTCAATAATTTTACCCAGGAAACTTCTCAAAAAAGGCGACCCCCTACTCCACTATTTCCACCATTATGCCTTTCTTCTCAACGGCTTTTATCAAGGGATTGATTACTTCGCCGTTTTTTTGCACACCAAAAGCTGATTGCAGGGATTTGCCGACGATTATGTGGGTTATTCTATTATTTCTCGCGTAATCTGCCAAAGTCTGGTATACCTTTTTCCCTGCCAATATTGAAACCGTTCCTCCCAGATTCTTTGCCATTTCGAAAAGCTCCAACAATATTTTGTGCTGCTTTAAATCCTTGTTCAAGTCTTCCGATTTATTTACGTATACTACGCAAAACTCCCCTCCTAGCTCTCTTGCCCTTGCCGCCCCCCTTTTTATCAACCTTTCGCAGCTCTTCTGTGGAGTCACGCACACCATAATCCTGTGCTCCACCGAGGGGTCAAAAATAATACCCATGGGCAAACCCCTTTCGTTCTGTGTAATTATCTTCTATATTCTATTATACTATGATTATAAAACTTTCAGCAATAAACACGCTAAGTCTACTGAGAAATAAAAAGGCCGTCTGCTTTTTCCGCACTTTCCCGCATCGGAGTAATGCCATCGCCCATGGGTTTTATCGCTCTTTTTATCACCTCATCCATAGTCTTTACAAAGACAAAACAAAGGTCTTCCTTTACGTTTTGAGGCACTTCTTCAAGGTCTTTTATATTTTCCTCGGGAAGTATCACGGTCTTTATGCCAGCACGGTGGGCTGCCAATACCTTTTCTTTTATTCCCCCGACCGGCAAAACCCTCCCCCGCAGCGTTATTTCTCCCGTCATGGCTACCATCCTGTCTACAGGACGTCCTGAAAGGGCGGAAATCAAGGCACAAGCCATGGTTATTCCCGCAGAAGGACCATCTTTCGGTATGGCTCCTTCGGGCACATGAATGTGAACGTCGTACTTTTCGTGGAAATCCTCATCTATCCCCAACTCAGCCGCCTTAGATCTGACGTAGGTGTATCCCGCGTGTGCCGATTCCTGCATGATATCTCCTAGCTTACCGGTGAGTATCAGTTTTCCCTTTCCCTTCATGACCGTAGCTTCGACACTCAGTATGTCGCCCCCCATTTCCGTCCAGGCAAGGCCGGTCGCCACCCCTACTTGGTCGGTTTCCTCGACGACTCCATACCGGAACCTGGGAGTTCCTAAAAATTTTTCGACCATCTCAACATCTACATCTACAGACTTTTTTTCCCCTTCCACCACTGACCTGGCAACTTTGCGGCATATACTTGCTATTTCCCGCTCTAAATTTCTCACGCCGGCTTCTCGCGTATAGTTGCGGATAATGTGCACTAGGGCTTCATCGGAAAACACCATATTCTCGGCACTTAGACCGTGTTCTTCGATCTGCCGGGGAATTAAATGGAACTTCGCTATTTGAAGTTTCTCGTACTCGGTATACCCCGGAATCGATATGACTTCCATGCGGTCAAGGAGAGGTCTCGGAATGTTAAACAATGTATTGGCGGTCGCTATAAACAATACTTTCGAAAGGTCAAAAGGAATTTCTATGTAGTGGTCGGAAAAGCTGTGATTCTGCTCCGGGTCAAGCACTTCCAGCAAAGCAGCGGTCGGGTCTCCCCTAAAGTCCGCGCTCATCTTATCGACTTCATCGAGCAGGAACACGGGGTTTTTGGTCCCCGCCTGTCTCATCCCTTGAATTATCCTGCCCGGAAGCGCCCCCACATAGGTTCTCCTGTGTCCGCGGATTTCTGCTTCATCCCTGACTCCGCCGAGCGACACCCTTACGAATTTTCTTCCCATGGCCTTCGCTATGGATTTGGCAAGGGACGTCTTGCCTACACCTGGAGGACCCACAAGGCAAAGTATGGGCGATTTCATGGCTCCCGCGAGCTTTCTTACCGCAAGAAATTCCAGAATTCGCTCCTTTACCTTTTCAAGCCCGTAGTGGCCCTCGTTCAATACTTTTTGTGCCGATTTGACATCCAAGATGTCCTCTGTAAAGTTGTTCCAGGGAAGGGCGACAATCCAGTCCAGATAATTTCTTATGACCGCCACTTCCGCCGACACCGGAGGAGTCCTCTCGAGTCTTTCCACTTCCTTTAATACCTTTTGCTCAAGGTCATCCGGAAGATTTAAAGCCTCTATCTTTTTTCGATACTCGTTGGCTTCCTGCGTTTTTTCGTCCTGTTCCCCTAGTTCCTGCTGTATAGCTTTTATCTGTTCCCTGAGGTAGAATTCTTTTTGAGATTTTTCCAGTTGCTTTTTCACACGGTTATTAATCTTTTTTTCCAGCTCAAGGATTTCTATTTCTCTTGTTAGAATCTCGAAGAGGATTCTGAGCCTTTCTTTAACATCTACAGTCTCTAATATCTTTTGCTTGTCTTCGATTTTCAGATTGAGGTGAGATGCTACGGCATCGGCAAAACGGCCGGGATTTTTTATATTGCCTATCGAAATCAAAGCTTCCGGGCTCACCTTGTGGTTTAATTCAGCGTAATTTTCAAAAAGGTTCATCATGCTTCGCATGAGAGCTTCTTCTTCCGGGCTAATCTCCATATCATCTTCCAATATTTCGGTAACCCTGACTTTGAAAAAGGGTTCGGTCTTTATATATTCTTCTATTCGGGCCCGGTTGAGCCCCTCCACCATCACCCTTATAGTATCTCCCGGCATTTTCAAAAGCTGCTTTATCTTGGCCACAGTCCCTGTCGCATATATGTCTTCCGGCACAGGGAAGTCTACTCTTGCATCTTTCTGGGCGACAAGGAGAATTTTTTCGTCAGCCACCATAGCTTCTTCCAGGGCTTCGATGGACTTGTCCCTGCCTACGTCGAAATGAAGTATCATTTTCGGGAAAACCAGAAGGCCTCTAAGGGGCAGAAGCGGCAAGATTCTTATGTTCTTTTCCCTTTTCACAAAATTTCCCCCTGCATATTTTCACATAATTGGGTTATATTCTCCCTAACTTCTTATTCGATAAAATCTTTTTAATTCCTTCCGAACGCAAAGGCCATTTTTTCGTCATTCTTCGGCTCTTCTTCCGAATTCACCAGGGCATATTCTATCACTTCTTCTACCCTGTCCACGGCTATAATCCGCACATCCCAAGTTTTGAAAAGGTCCTGCCAATTTTCCCGGGGTATTATTACAGTCGTCGCACCAGCCCTCTTTGCAGCTTCTATTTTCGCCACGATTCCACCTACCGGCTTTACATAACCCCGAATGGACAGTTCTCCTGTCATAGCCACCAAATTATTCACCGGAATATTGGTTATGGCTGAGTATATAGCCGTAGCTACCGTAATTCCAGCCGACGGCCCGTCTATGGGAGTACCTCCAGGAAAATTAATGTGTATGTCGAAATCTTCCGGCCTCAATCCGAGATACTTTTTAAGTACAGTCAGACAGTTATCCACAGCTCCTCTTGCGGTAGCCTTTCGCCTCAGTTTGTGCGTTTCTCCTCCCATTTCCTCTTCTTCCATAATTCCCGTTACAGTGAGCTTGCCCTTCCCTTTCTCCACGGGTATTGCTATGGCTTCTATTTCTATCAGAGTGCCCATGTTGGGACCGTAAACGGCAAGGCCGTTAGCACATCCTACCTGTGGACAGGAGTGCACCCTCTTTTCCGGACGCGGCGAATACTGGCCGCTGTTTACCACCCACTCCACATCCTTGGCCTCTATCTTTTTTCTTTTTTCTATTTGTGCGAGTCCCGCTGCCATTTGCAGTATATTGACCGCTTCCCGCCCGTTTGTGGCGTATTTTTTTATCGTCTCTACAGCCCTTTCTTCGATATCGAAGGAAATTTTGTAAGCTGCATTTCTTGCAATCTTCCCGATATTTTCCGGAGTGAGGGGCTTAAAAAAAATCTCCACGCAGCGGGAGCGAATGGCCGGAGGGATTTCCTGAGGCATTCTAGTGGTAGCACCTATCAGCCTGAAGTCAGCCGGAAGACCCTTTTGAAAAATTTCATGAATATAAAGGGGGATGTTGGGGTCTTCGCTGTTGTAGTACGCGCTCTCCAAAAAGACCTTCCTATCTTCCAACACTTTTAAAAGTTTATTCATCTGCACCGGATGTAATTCCCCTATTTCATCTATAAAAAGCACCCCGCCGTGAGCTTTAGTCACCGCTCCGGGTTTGGGTTGCGGTATTCCCGCAATACCTAAAGGACCAGCTCCCTGGTATATCGGGTCGTGCACCGAGCCGATGAGTGGGTCGGCTATCCCCCTTTCATCGAACCTTGCTATAGTAGCATCAACTTCTACGAATTTCGCATCTGGCCCGAAAGGAGAACCCGGCGTCCTTTTAGCTTCTTCCAGAACCAGGCGAGCCGCTGCGGTCTTTCCTATGCCTGGAGGACCGTAAATTATAACGTGCTGGGGGTTAGGTCCACATAGTGCCGCCCGTAAAGCTTTAATTCCTTCCTCCTGACCAATTATATCCTCGAACTTAGTGGGGCGTGTCTTTTCCGTCAGTGGCTCGGTAAGGGATATCTCCCTCATTTTCCTCAATTTTTCCAATTCCTTTTTAGACTCCCGGTCCACCACCATCCTGCTTCCTTGCTGATTTTTCATCATATTTATAAAGTAAAGCCCTACAACGATGGCCAAGGCTATCTGGATCAAGCTCAAAATATTTACCGTCACAGTCAAAATTCCCCCCTTTCCAGATTCGGCTTTTTATATTATTACCCCAAGCCCTCAATTTATCCTGGAAAGGGTAGTAAAAAAGTGCAGCGTTTTGCTGCACTTTTACATCAAGCCGTCACTTCTTTTTTCTTTGTCTTTTTCCTGTCGGAAGTTACGATAATCGGCTCTTCCCGCTTCAACACCACATCTTTGGTTATTACGCACTTTGTGATGTCGTTTCTCGAAGGTATCTCGTACATTACGTCCATCATCACTTCTTCCAGTATCGCCCTTAAGCCCCTAGCTCCGGTCTTTCGCCGCAAGGCTTCTTGTGCAATAACCTGCAAAGCCTCATCGGTAAATTCAAGCTGCACGTTGTCCATTTCAAATAATTTCTGATATTGTTTTACGAGTGCGTTCTTCGGCTCTTTCAAGATCCTTACGAGAGCCTGTTCATCAAGGGCATCCAATGTTACAATGATAGGCACCCTTCCTACAAATTCCGGTATCATTCCAAATTTCAAAAGGTCTTCCGGCATTATTTGCCTCAGGAGTTCACCTACGTTTTTTTCTTCCTTGCTTCGGATCTCTGCGCCAAAGCCTATGGATTTTTTCCCGATGCGGTTGGCTATAATTTTTTCTATTCCTTCGAAGGCACCTCCGCAGATGAACAGGATGTTGGTTGTATCTATTTGGATAAATTCCTGATGCGGGTGCTTGCGTCCCCCCTGAGGCGGCACGCTGGCTATGGTCCCTTCAAGGATTTTCAAAAGCGCCTGCTGCACTCCTTCTCCGGATACGTCTCTGGTTATCGATGGATTTTCGGATTTCCTTGCAATCTTGTCTATTTCGTCGATGTACACTATGCCCTTTTCAGCCTTTTCCACATCGTAATCGGCAGCTTGAATCAATTTCAACAGTATATTTTCCACGTCTTCACCTACGTAACCGGCCTCAGTCAAAGAAGTAGCATCTGCGATAGCAAAAGGCACATTTAAAATTTTTGCAAGAGTCTGGGCCAGCAGGGTCTTGCCGCTACCCGTCGGCCCCAGCATTATTATGTTGCTCTTTTGGAGTTCCACATCATCGGATTTTACATTGGAGTTTATGCGTTTATAGTGGTTGTACACCGCAACCGAAAGTATCTTTTTAGCCTGCTCCTGACCTATGACGTATTGATCCAAAATTTCCTTTATTTCTCTAGGCTTTGGTATATCGCTAAAATCCATTTCTGCCTCTTCGCTGAATTCTTCCTCTATTATCTCGTTGCAAAGCTCAATGCACTCGTCGCAGATATATACACCGGGGCCTGCAACCAGCTTTCTCACCTGGTCCTGGGTTTTGCCGCAAAAGGAGCATTTCAACTGGCCTTTTTCGTCGTTGAATTTAAACATAATATCACCTCTTTTCTTCGGCTTTCACCCGTTTGTATATCACCTCATCGATGAGCCCGTATTCTTTCGCTTCTGATGCCGACATGAAAAAGTCCCTTTCCGTGTCCCGCTCGATTTTCTCAAGCGGCTGCCTGGTGTGCTTTACCAAAATGTCGTTTAGTACCTCCCGCAACCTCAATATTTCTTTAGCCTGGGTCTCGATATCCAGAGCCTTGCCCTGCACACCTCCCCACGGCTGGTGTATCATTATCCTGGAATTCGGCAGAGCATAGCGCTTGCCTTCAGCCCCTCCCGCAAGGAGCACCGCACCCATGCTGGCCGCCATGCCGATACATATTGTGGCCACATCCGGTTTGATGTACTGCATGGTGTCGTATATGGCAAGGCCTGCCGTCACGGAACCGCCTGGCGAGTTGATGTAAAGGTAGATGTCTTTGTCAGGGTCTTCCGATTCTAAAAACAATAGCTGAGCTATCACAAGGCTTGCCACCGTATCGTCGATGGGAGTTCCTATGAATACTATCCTATCTTTGAGCAGCCTTGAATATATATCGTAAGCCCTCTCCCCCCGATTCGTCTGCTCTATCACTATAGGAACGAGATTCATCAATTTGCCCCTCCTTATCAAGCTTGTTCTTCTTCATCCTCTTCGCCTTGGGAAACGTTCTCCACGACTTTCTCGTTGACCTTCGCCTGGGATATCAAAAAGTCGAATATCTTCCTCGTGAGTATGTGGTCTTTTATGTGCTCCAAGTCTTCTTCTTTCAGATTCTTTTGATATTCAGCCAAAGACTTCTGAGCTGCTTCGGCGTACTTGGTCAGCTCTTCTTCCACTTCTTCATCGGTGACTTGTATATTTTCTGCTTTTGCCAAAGCCTCCAGGACCAGCGATGTCTTTACGTTGTTGTAGGCCCTTTCCTGGAACCTCCCTTTGAACTCTTCAGGCGAAAGCTTGGAAATCTCCAGATACTGTTTTAAATCCAATCCTCTTAACCTGAGTTGGAAAGCAAAATCCATAATTAACCTTTCTATCTCTCTATCTACCATTACCTGCGGAATGTCGACCTCAGCCTGTTCCACAACTTTTTTGAGGATGGCGCCTCTAAGAGAGCTTTCGGAAAGCGATTTTGCCCTTTCTTCCAATCTATTCTTAATATCCTGCTTTAATTCCTCCAAGGTTTCGAATTCACTTACGTCCTTTGCAAACTCATCATCCAACTGCGGAAGTTCTTTTTCCTTAACTTCTTTTAGCGAAACTTTAAAGAGTACTTCCTTTCCCGCCAGGTCCTTGTTCGGATGTTCAGCAGGATATGTAACCGCAACCTCCTTGGTCTCACCAGGCTTCATTCCGATTATCTTCTCTTCCAAATCCTCTACCAGAACTTTCGAACCTAACTCCAGGGGGTAATTTTGTACCTTCGCATCCTTTAAAGGTTCCCCGTTTGCGAAACCCTCGAGGTCAACCAACACCACATCGCCCTTTTGTGCAGGTCGTTCTACGGACACAAGTCTCGAATTTTTCTCCTGCAAATCTTTTAGCTCTTTTTCCACATCCTCCTCGGTAACATTGTACACCATTTTTTCCACTTCTAAACCCCTGTACTGTCCCAACTTAACTTCAGGTTTTACCGTCACTTTGGCAGTAGCGACAACCCCTATATCCTTTCCTATTTTGTCTATGTCAAAATGCGGGTGGTCCACCGGCTCCAAACTGTTTTCTTCTACTCCTTTTTTGTAGGCCTCGGAAAGCACTATCTCCGCTGCATCTTCATAGAAAACTTCGGGGCCGTAATACCTTTCAATTAGACTCCTTGGGGCCTTGCCCCGCCTGAAACCTGGAATGTTGAACCTTCTTACATTTTTTCTGTAAGACTGCTCTACAGCCTTTTCAAATTCTCCAGCTTCAACTTCGATTTTCAAAGTCGCCACATTATTTTCTATTTTTTCCACATTAACTTTCATTATGCTCCTCCTCACAAACACGCTAAACCTTTTTTGCCATTTTATTATAGCATAAAAAAATAGATAATAAAACAATACCCCGGCTTGAATACCGAGGCTTTTTTTCGAAAGATTTTGGTGCGGGCGAGAGGATTTGAACCTCCACGGGAAACCCAACGGATCCTAAGTCCGTCGCGTCTGCCAGTTCCGCCACGCCCGCATGGTGAGCCATGGAGGACTCGAACCTCCGACACCCTGATTAAAAGTCAGGTGCTCTACCGCCTGAGCTAATGGCCCTTCTCTGGCTGGGGCGGTAGGATTCGAACCTACGATGCAGGATCCAAAGTCCCGTGCCTTACCTCTTGGCTACGCCCCAACAAAAAATAATTGGGGTGGATAGTGGGATTCGAACCCACGACCTCCAGAGCCACAATCTGGCGTTCTAACCATCTGAACTATATCCACCACGCACAAATGGTGCGCCCGAGAGGATTCGAACCTCTGGCCCACGGATTAGAAGTCCGTTGCTCTGTCCTGCTGAGCTACGGGCGCAAATGGAGCGGGAAACGGGACTCGAACCCGCGGCACCCAGCTTGGAAGGCTGGTGCTCTACCACCTGAGCTATTCCCGCCCGCATGGTCGAGGCAGAGGGACTCGAACCCCCGACCCCATGGTCCCAAACCATGTGCGCTACCAAACTGCGCCATGCCTCGCCACGGTCTTCAGGACATTGTATAGTATACATTAATTTAACCTTCGAGTCAAGATTATTTTAACACAATCCTCTGCTGTTTTTCAAACACTTTACGTTATGATAGTTCCATCATTGCAAGATTCCAAAATTACATATTGCGATTTTATCCCTTTTTCTTTGAAAACACCAACCATAAATTCGCCTGTTTCCTTCGATTTTTCTTCCAGCACAACTCCCACCACCGAAGGACCAGCACCGCTCAAGAAGCAGCCAAGCATGCCCATTTTCGGCGCTTTTTCCAATATTTCCTCCAATCCGGGCACAAGCGACATTCGGTACGGCTGATGTAGAACATCCTGGGTTGCTACTTGAAGCACGGAAAGGTCTCTTTCGCTTATACCCGCCACAAGCAGCGCTATCCTGCCTATGTTGAATACTGCATCCTCCAAGCTCACATTTTTGGGAATCACTTGCCTTGCTCTTTCAGTTTTAAGTTCGAATTCTGGAATTGCCACTACGAACTTCAAATCAGGCGGCATGGATAATTTTTTATATAAAACCCTGTCATTTACTTTTACTGATATGGTAAATCCTCCTAAGATGGCAGCGACCACATTATCCGGGTGCCCTTCCATTTCGGTGGCAAAATTTATTATTTCTTCCCTGCTGAACGGGCTTCCCAAAAGCAAGTTTGCAGCAATCATGCCACCGGCAATACACGCGGCGCTGCTTCCCAATCCCCTCGCAAGCGGTATTTCATTTTTCAATCTTATATAAAGTTTTTTTTCGATGTTCACTTTCTTTAAAATAGTGCTGGCTGCTCTGTACACCAGGTTATCTTCCCCCAAGGATATTTTCCCCTTGCCCTCACCCGACACTTCTATTTTGGGAATGTCAGAAAATTCCATTTCGATGAAGTTATACAAATTCACCGCCGTCCCAATACAGTCAAAACCGGGGCCGAAATTGGCTATGCTCGCTGGAACTCTGACTCTTACCAAATTCTTCACTCCCTGCCGTATATTACTCTTTCTAAAGCATGAATTTCCGGAGGAATGACCTCTGGAGAAACGCCCGTTCTTATCGCAGTGTCCGGGTCTTTCAAACCGTGCCCTGTTAAAACGCATACAACTTTTGAATTTTCTTTAAAATACCCCATCTTAAAATGCTTTATGACTCCAGCCAACGACGCCGCCGAAGCCGGCTCTGCGAAAATACCTTCTTTTTCTGCCAAAAGGTGATACGCATTTAGTATTTCTTCGTCGGTCACCTTATCTATGAGCCCACCGGATTCAGTTACAGCAGCTTCCGCGGTCTTCCAACTCGCTGGATTTCCTATTCTAATGGCAGTTGCTATTGTTTTAGGATTTTCTATCACCCTTTTTTCTACTATCGGCGCCGCTCCAGCCGCCTGAAACCCCAGCATTTTCGGTAACTTCGATATCTTCCCAATGGAATGGTATTCTCTAAAACCCTTCCAGTACGCCGTGATGTTCCCAGCATTTCCGACAGGAATCGCAAGGTAGTCGGGGGCAGCGGAAAATTCGTCGCATATTTCGAAAGCCGCCGTTTTCTGACCTTCTATGCGGTTGGGGTTTATGGAATTGACCAGGGTTACCGGATGCTTTTTGGAAAATTCCCTCACTATCTTCAGAGCATCGTCAAAATTCCCTTCTACGGCCACAACTTTAGCTCCATAAGCTATGGCCTGAGCAAGTTTTCCCACGGCAATGGCATTTTTCGGTATGAGGACTACGCATTTTAAACCGGCTCTTGCCGCATAAGCTGCCGCAGAAGCGGAAGTATTTCCGGTAGAAGCGCAAATTACCGCAGTAGACCCCTTTTCCAGAGCCGCTGAAACCGCCACTGTCATACCCCTGTCTTTAAAAGAACCTGTGGGGTTGACGCCTTCGTATTTCAAGTGCAATTCAAAGTTTAATCCTAGGTAATTCTCTAAATTGTATGCCCTTATAAGCGGCGTATTTCCTTCCTTCAAAGTAACGATGCACTCTTTCCTTTTAACTGGCAATAAATCGAAATATCTACTAATTATCCCCATGTACGCCATTAGAAGATACCTCCTCCACTCTTATGACATTGATTACCCTCTCAACATCCTTCAAATCCCTTATCTCATTTATGGCTTTTTTAAGGTTGTTGAAATGAACCTGATGAGTTACCGTTACTATTTCTGCTACATCACCTTTTACATCTTTTTGTATTACCATGTGGAGGCTTATATCATTCCTCCCAAAAGCTCCGCTAATCTTAGAAAGCACTCCAGGCTTGTCCTTTGCCTTCAAGCGGATGTAAAACCGGCTTGTCGACGAACCTACATCTATAACTTTCAATTCATCGTAACAAGTGCAATAGATTCTCCTTTTCCCTTCGCGAGCTGCATCCATTATATCTGCCACTACCGCACTGGCTGTCGGCATCTTCCCTGCCCCTTGACCAAAAAACATGACTTCTCCCACTGCATCTCCTTCGACAAGAATGGCATTATAGACATCCCTTACGGCACTCAAAGGGTGATTTTTACTGAGCATCGTTGGCGCCACCAAGACTTCTACTTCGCTTTTTCCCACTTTCCGAGCCGATGCCACTAATTTTACCGTGTACCCCAATTCACCAGCATATTTTATATCTTCGAGCTCTATATTCTCTATGCCCTCGACGTAGACTTTATCTGGAGTTATACGCGTATTGAATGCTATTGAAGAAAGTATTGCAAGCTTTCTTGCTGCATCGAAACCCTTAATATCATCTGAAGGGTCGCTTTCCGCATATCCAAGCCTCTGCGCTTCACGCAAAGCATCTTCAAAATTCCTTCTCTTTTCCTGCATTTGTGTTAAAATGTAATTTGTGGTGCCATTTAGTATCCCAGAAATTCTCAGGATGCGGTTGGCAGCCAAACAATGCTTCATTGGCCTTATTATCGGAATTCCCCCACCCACACTGGCCTCGAAGTAAAGGCCTACTCCTGACTTTTCAGCAAGCTCGAAAAGTTCTTTTCCATGCTTAGATATTACCTCTTTGTTCGCCGTAACCACATGTTTTTTATTTTGCAAAGCCTTTTTTATATAGCTCAGTGCCGGTTCTTCCCCTCCCAAAACCTCGACGACTATGTTTATTTGTTCATCATCCAATATATCATCGGCCTGCACGGTCAATTTACCATCTGCGTAAGGAGTCCTTTTCTTTGAAAGGTCCCTTACCAGTATTTTTTTAACGTTTACCTCTTCACCCAATCTTTGCTTTATCACTTTACGGTTATTCTCAAGAAGCTCCACCACACCTGTTCCGACTGTGCCAAGCCCCAAAATCCCAATATTAATCATGATTTTTCCCTCCCCTTAGCCTAGCTTTTATCACTCTTGAGCTAATACTTCTATCTTCGCCACTCCCTGCTTTTTTTCTACGATTTCAAGCACTTCTTCGACATTTCTCGTCATCTGGCTAGTATCAAAAGAAATTGTCACGTTTGCAAGACCCTGCAGGGGAATATTTTGATTTATCGTAAGTATGTTTCCTCTAGCTTTTGCTATTTCATCCAAAATTGATGACAAAACCCCCGGTTTATGCTCCAAAATTAAAGATATTGTAATTATCTTGCCCATACTGGCCTCATAAAAAGGGAATACATAATCCTTGTATTTGTAATAGGCACTTCGGCTCATACCGACCATTTTTGTAGCCTCGTTTACCGTCTTTGCCTTACCGTTTTTTAAAAGCTCTTTGGCCTTTACCGTCTTTTTTAATATCTCAGGCAAAATCTCCTCCTTGACTATGTAAAATCCCCTGCCTCCCGTCAAATTATTGACCCCTCCCTTGTTTTAGGCGTCTTTGTAAAAAATACATTTTTACATCGATGGGAGACATTATACCGCAAAATAGTTAAAAAAACAACCCCTTAGGGCTGGATAATTTAAAATTTTAAGTGTTGACATCTTCGCTAAATTGTTTTAAAATGTGAAGAAAATTATTTGTTGCGCAAACAAGCCGTGAAGGGGAAAATTAAAGGGAATTCCTTTTAGAGAGCCGGTGGTCGGTGCAAACCGGCAGGAACCCTTTATTTCCGCCCCAGAGCTGCCGGCGATGAGCCAGGCCGGGCGATGCCCGTTACAAAAATGAGTCTTTGGACTTAAATTTGCTGCTTAGGGTGGCACCGCGGACAAAACCGCCCCTTCATGGGGCGGTTTTTTGTATATAAAAATATAAAAAAATTCAAAAGGAGGCCGCTTTATAATGAAAAAGCATCATCTAAGGATTCCAGGTCCAACCGAGGTCCCTGAACAGGTTCTAAGGGCTATGCAGGCCCCCATGATCAACCACAGGGGCGAGGAGTTTACCTCGCTGTTTAAAAAAGTCTCGGAAGAGATAAAAGAGGTTTTTCAAACAAAAAATGACGTGTTGGTATTCCCTTCTGCAGGAACGGGAGCAATGGAGGCAGCTATTGCAAACCTCTTTTCTCCCGGAGATCTGATAGTTTCTTTCAGTTGCGGAGTCTTCGGCGACAGATTCGCAGACATAGCCGAAGCTTTTGGTGCAAGAGTAGAAAGAATCAAGGTCGAATGGGGAAGACCAGTGACCTATGAAATAGTGAGGGAAAGGATTTCAAAAGATACTAAAAAAGAAATAAAAGGGGTGCTATTTACCCATAACGAAACATCTACAGGCGTCCTCAACGATATTAAGAGCCTAAGAGAAGCTGTTGGAGACCACCCTGCACTCGTGATAGTTGATGCCATAAGTTCTCTAGGAGCCGTGGAACTTAACACCGATGAATGGCAAATAGATGTGGTAGTCGCAGGTTCGCAGAAAGCTTTGATGATTCCTCCCGGCCTCGGGCTTGTTTCAGTGAGTGAAAGAGCGTGGAAAGCTGTAGAGGATTCCAAGATGCCCAAATATTACTGGAACTTTAAAAATGCAAAAAAGAGCTTGGAAAAGGGTGAAACACCATACACCCCCGCGGTTTCGCTGGTATATGCCCTTGAGGAGTCGTTAAAACAGATTTTTGATGAGGGGCTTGAAAATATAATAATGAGGCACAAATTACTGGCAAAGGCTTTAAGAGAAGGTCTTAAAAATCTGGGATTCAGGCTTTTTGCACAAGATTCCTGGGCATCGCCGACGGTTACTGCAGTAGACATCTCGGACTTCCAGGGAAAAATCAATTTCTCTAAAGCTTTGAAAAATAGATTTAACATAACGGTAGCAGGCGGACAGGAAAAGCTAAAAGGTAAAATCATAAGAATAGGTCATGTCGGTTACGTGGATGAACTAGATATTATAAACGTGCTCTCCGCCATAGAAATGATATTGGCAGATGAGGAGCTTTTTGGAAAGGGAGTAAAAGCTGCCGAAAAAGTTTTTAATGAGGGAGTGGAGGTATAACATTATGAGGGTGCTGGTGTCGGATAAAATCGCAAAGGAAGGCATTGACATTCTGAAGTCCGAATTTGAAGTAGATGTAAGGACGGATTTGACTTCAGAGCAACTGAAGGAAATTATCAAAGATTACGATGCCCTAGTCGTGAGGAGCCAGACAAAAGTTACGAAGGAAATAATCGATTGCAGCAACTTAAAGGTCATAGGAAGAGCAGGTGTGGGCGTCGACAACATAGATGTGGAAGCCGCGACGATGAAGGGAATACTCGTTGTAAATGCCCCTGAGGGAAATACCATCGCCGCCTGCGAGCATACCATTGCCATGATGTTCGCCATGGCTCGCAAAATTCCCCAGGCCGTAACAAGTCTTAAGTCAGGAAGATGGGAAAGAAACAAATTCACCGGAGTTCAACTTTCCGGCAAGACCCTGGGCATCGTGGGCCTCGGGCGTATAGGAAAAGAAGTAGCAAAAAGGGCTTTGGCCCTCGGCATGAACGTGGTCGGGTATGATCCATATATTGCTAGAGAAAATGTGGAAAATCTTAATATTATGCTCACAGATCTAAATGAAGTTTTGCGCACTTCTGACTTCATAACGTTCCACGTTCCTCTCACCAAAACCACGCGCCAGATGATCGGAGAAGAACAATTCAAGATTATGAAAGACGGAGTATATATAATAAACTGTGCAAGGGGTGGAATCATAGATGAAAAGGCGCTTTACGACGCCCTCGTTTCGGGCAAGGTGGCAGGTTGCGCGTTAGATGTATTTGAAAAGGAACCACCGGAAGACAACCCGCTTTTAAGTCTGGATAACGTAATTGCGACTCCTCACCTGGGCGCTTCCACCGCAGAAGCCCAAATCGTCGTGGCCGAAGAAGTAGCCAAAGACATCATAAGGGCTTTGAAGGGCGAAATCGTAAAAAATCCCGTAAATATGGTGTCCGTAAGGCCAGAAGAATACAGCTTTATTTTGCCCTATATAAGGCTTGCGGAAAAAATGGGGTGTTTATACACCCAGCTTAAAAACGGCAGGATACAGGAAGTGGAGATGATTTACGGCGGCAGACTCGCAAATACGGACGTTAAACTGGTCACTACAGCAGGCATAAAAGGGCTTTTGTCTAATATTTTGCAGATACCTGCTAACCTTATAAACGCGCCGATAATAGCAAGAGACAGAGGAATAAAGATAACTGAAAAGAAAATAAAAGAAGATGAGGACGCACCCGGCACAGTAACCATGAGGGTTACGACAGATAAAGAGGTAGGGATTATTTCGGGATACGTTTTAGAAAAGGATAGCCCCAGAATTACAAAGATAGACGATTATAAAATTGACCTAATCCCCGAAGGGTACGTCCTCATCACAAACCACAAGGACAAACCGGGAATAGTTGGAAAAGTCGGTACCATCCTCGGAAAGAACGATATAAATATAGCAGCAATGCAGTTGGGGAGGAAATCATACCGTGGCGACGCTTTAATGGCCCTCAGCGTGGACGAAGAAATCCCGGAAAGCGTGCTGAAGGAGATCAAGGCCATCGAGGATCTCAAAGATGCTGTATTCGTGAAACTGTAATTTTGTAATCAGTATCCCCTGTCCGGGTCGACAATATTTATCAATGGCTCACCCTGCAGGTACCTTCGCAGGTTTTCGTTCACTACCTTCATGGCCCTTTCCATGTAACGGTCGGAACTGCCTGCTATGTGCGGGGTTATTATAACATTTGGCATTTCCCACAGGGGACTTTCCGGAGGCAGGGGCTCCTTTTCAAATACATCCAGGGCCGCCCCTGCTATCCATCCTTCTTTCAGCGCCTTTATGAGGGCCTCTTCGTCAACTACGGCGCCTCGGGCTATGTTTATGAAGTAAGCAGTGGATTTCATCGCCTTAAAGTGTTCTTCCCTAAGCAGGTGACGGGTTTCGGCGGTAAGGGGGACGGCGCACACCACGAAGTCGGATTTCGAAAGAAGCTCGACGAGGGAGCCGATGCCGTACATTTCGTCATACATTTGCGAATAGTTCCCCTGAATTCTGCTGCTTCTGTTAAGGCCTAAAACCCTCATGCCGAAGGCTTTGCCCAACCTTGCTATCTCGCTTCCGATATTCCCTGCCCCCACAATTCCCAGAGTCTTTTCGAAAAGCTCCGCGGTCCTTACATTTTTGTCCCAGACCTTCTTTTTTTGCTGTTCATAAAACCGGGTAAGCCCTCGTGCAAACATGAGCATGTAGCCGAACACCAGCTCCGCAATCGGCACTTTATGAATTCCGCTGGTAGTCGTTACAATTATGCCCTTTTCCCTTACTAGGTCAAAAGCAAGCCCGTCAACCCCCGCAGTCAAGGCCTGTATCCATCTGAGATGCTCTGCCGCTTCAATAAAACGCCTTTCGATATTGAAACCCCAGTCCACATATATATGCGCATCCTTTATCTCTTTTAATTTATCTTCCGGGTCTTCGCTCATCACTACATTCCAATCGGGGGCAATTTCTTTTGTTTTTTGGAGATGTTTTTCGGAAACTTTATGCCCAAACAAGATTTTTTTCATGACCTCAGAACACCCCCTGGTTTCAAAGCTCATTTATCGAGCTTTTTATTTCACCTTCATTTATTTCGAGAATGCCGAAAGTAGGCCTTTTCCCGCAGCGGGGAAAGGCGAGGCTGCCCGGATTGAAAATAAGAATACCGCTATTCCAGCCGTTTTCGGGACAGTGGGTGTGGCCGAAGACCACTATATCGGCGGAAAGTTCCTTAGCCCTGGTAAAGAGCTTATCGTATCCGTACTTCACGCGGTACGCATGGCCGTGGGTAAGGAGTATTTTCTTTCCTTCCAGCTTTATAAGCCGTTCAGCCGGGTAGTCCGAAAAGGTATCGCAGTTTCCCAAAACTCCATAAACCCTGTATCTATACGCTTCCCTTATGTAATCGGCGTCCGGTGATACGTCCCCTGCATGAAACACCAGATCTACAGGACCTGCAATTTCCAAAGCATTATCTATTAACTGCAAAAAGCCGTGCGTATCGCTAAATACCGCTATCCTCAATACTTGACCCTCCGCTTCCAAAAGCACTTTTTACAAATTGCAGCAGGTGTTTTTTCATTTTTTGCATAGCTCTGGCCCGATGGCTTACGGCGTTTTTCTCCTTTAGCGTGGCTTCAGCCAAGGTTTTCCCAAGCTCCGGTACAAAAAAAACAGGATCGTATCCGAATCCCATGGTGCCCTTTGGCTCATAAGTGATAAACCCTTCCAAATAGCCGTGTTCGATAATAACCCCCCCATCGGGCATAGCAAAGCATAGACAGCAAACGAATCTCGCTTTCCTTTTTTCCGCCGGAACACCTTTTAGTTCATTTAGTAATTTTTCGATATTTTCACGGTCGCTGGCAAATGGCCCTGCAAACCTCGCAGTGTGCACCCCAGGCCTCCCACCTAAGACCTCGACTTCCAGCCCCGAATCGTCGCTTAGAGCTGCGGCTTTGGTCAGTCGAACAACTTTTTTCGCTTTAATTAGTGCGTTTTCGTCGAATGTCTTTCCGTTTTCTTCCACTTCTATATCCGGAAAATCGCAAAGCGAAAGGATGTCCACGGGGATATCGGAAAGCATTTCTTTGAATTCCTTCAACTTGCCTCGGTTTTTGGTAGCGATGACTATACTTCGCATTATTTTTCTACCTCGCCCAAGATATCCTTCAGAACCTCTTTTTGGACGGTAATGAGGTCGAACACGCCTTTTTGCGCCAGGTCAAGAAGTTCGTCTAGGTCCTGGCGGGTAAAGGGAAAGGCCTCGCCAGTCCCCTGAATTTCGACTATCTGTCCCCTGTCGGTCATTACCACGTTCATATCCACCTGGGCTCTGCTGTCTTCATCGAAATTTAAATCCAGCAACTTCTGCCCTTCTACTATTCCAACGCTCACTGCCGCAACAAAACTGTTGACAGGAATCACCTCTAAAATCCCTTTATCTTTCATAAACTTAAAAGCGTCTACTAGGGCGACAAAAGCCCCGGTTATAGCCGCTGTGCGAGTCCCTCCGTCGGCCTGTATCACGTCGCAGTCCAGCCAAACCGTTCTTTCTCCCATTGCTGCAAGGTCCACGACCGACCTTAAGGCCCTTCCTATCAATCTTTGTATTTCCATGGTCCTGCCGCTCGGGCGCAACGTTTCTCTTACATTGCGCATTTCCGTAGCCCTAGGCAGCATGGAATATTCAGCAGTAATCCACCCTTGTCCCTTACCTCTTAAAAAAGGAGGGACCTTTTCATCGATAGTGGCTGTACATATTACTTTGGTATCTCCCGCTTCAATTAGGACCGAACCTTCAGCATACTTGTTGAAATGCCTTGTTATCTTAACCCGTCTTATCTCGTTGAATTCTCTACCATCAACCCTTGCCAAAAATATCATCCTCTCCGATCTTAGATATTGACGGGGTTAATGTAAGCAGGCTTTAATATTGGAACATCCAGCATTGTGCCCTCAGGTAAGACCCCGCTTTCACCCTCCACCTGCAGAGTAACTTTCTCCACTCCCGGAAACTCGTAAAGAGTCAAAACTATCGTATTTACCAAAGCCTGTTCTATTTCAACACCCCCGCCGTAACCTTCTATTTCCTTGGAAAAATTTGCTATCACTTCATTGCCGTATCTACTTACATTCAGCACCTTTGTATCAGGTGGGATAACAGCGCTCAAGCCCATTCCTTCCTTCGGACCCTTGATCAATTCTTCCAAAGCAGTCTTCATTATATTGTCACTTTTTTCAACCATTCGGGTAACCGGGACAAAATATGAAAATGCCCCGGTCTTGCTTGATGATGTGAAATACAATGTCACGGGGATCTTAGTTTTTGCAACTGTCCTCTCTTCAAGGTTTATCATTTCTCGCATTAATTCATCGCTTAAAACAGTTCCGTTCGGACACCTTTTCAACGGTTTGCCTTCCACCATTAAATGCACCCGTTGAACAGTTGGAAATTCGGTAAGGGTGTAAACCACAGCTTTTACGGCATTTTCCTCCTGTAACCTGTCTGTCAGATCCAAAAACTCTCTGCTGAAATCTACCTTTGCAAGCCCATCCCTTATAGTCATACCTAAAACCCTAGTCCCTGGAGGCAAAGGAGGTTTTAGACCCTTATCTTCCAGCTCCCTTTCCTTTTCCGGTGTATATACTAAATTTTCCAAAGCAGCCTTGCCTATTCCTTCCACCCACGGTATGTCTTTTGCCACCGGAACTAAGAGATTTTGTTCATTTACAAAATAAAATACGGTCTTTCGCATATTAGCTTGTGTTTCTCTTGTGGAATCAGATGCCTCAGATAAAGGTTTGACTTTCTCGCCCAAAAATCTACAAGCCGATAAAAAAACAAGAACAAAAAGGGCCCCTATAAATAATTCCATGATTCTCTTAAGCATAAAACAACCCCCTTTTAAATTCTTATTTATATAGATATTTTAAAAAAGGGGCGTTTTATGCCTTTTAGGGTTACTTAGCTTGTTTAAAGTATCCCCCCTTGACCGATTTAGTATCCATTATGGTGATAAATGCCGACTCGTCTTCGTTTTCTATATAACTTATCAGGTCTGGCACGTTTTTTCTCGCTAGGGAAATTACGAGTACGTGGCGACTGCCCTCTTTGCCAGAACCGTTGAGCACCGTCACTCCATATCCAAGACTTCTAACCCTTTCCGAAAGTTCCGGATTTTTTGTTATCACCTGCACCGTAGTAAGTCCCAACGCCAATTTTTCCTCGAGAAAGCTACCTACGTAATTCCCTGTAGCAAATCCAAACGCATATACGATTAAATTTAGAGGATTATCCAATTTATTTACCACCTGGTTCAAGGCCGTTATATATATTATGACTTCGAAAAAGCCTATGGTAGCCGCCTGTAGCCGGTTACCTCTGACGACCATTAAAGTTCGTATCGTAGCCAGAGATACATCGCAAACTCGAGCAATAAAAATGAAAAAATAACCGAGAAATACGTCCAAGCCAAGACCTCCCAGATATGATTCAAGTGTATCATATCAAACCCGGGTTTTTATGTCAATAAGGCTCATATAGCGGAAAAATACCTCAATATTCCCTTATATATCCCTTCAGCAGCTTTTTGCTTGAATTCGTCAGTCTTGAGCAGCTCAAGGTCGCGGGCGTTGCTCATAAAGGCTACCTCCACCAAGGCCGACGGCATTTTTGTTTCCCTCGTAACCACTAAATTTGGCCTTTCCGACAAGCCCAAATCGGGAAGTCCCAGAGTTTCAACCACCGCTTTGTGGAGTATTTGTGCAAACTCTTTTTTCTCAGGAGACGGATAATATAAGGTCATGGTTCCTGAAGTGGAGGTATTGGTGCTGGAATTGTTGTGTATGCTTACGAAAAGGTGGGCTCCTACCTGATTAGCTATGTCAGCTCTAGTGTAGAGGCTTACGTAGATATCGCTCTCCCTCGTCATCAAAACCCTCGCTCCGCTTTCTTCGAGGAGTTTTTTTAGTCTCATAGCTATATCAAGGTTCAAATCCTTTTCATAAACGCCAGCGTATACGGCTCCTGGATCACTGCCTCCGTGTCCCGGGTCTATCACTATTATTTTATTCTTCAATGAACCATCTTCATCACCTCGGGATGGAATCTTACGGGAAGAGAATACTACCGAAATTTCATCGCCGTTTTGGAAAACCCTGTAATTTAGATCTCCTTTAAGGTCGAAAACCACCCTTACCACATAGGGGTTTACCGTAAACTGACTCGCACGCAGACCTTTTATATAGTCGTTATCGAAAACCACGGGCAGCGATGCGGAAAGCCTGGCATTTGTAATATCCACTACCAGTCTGTAATCGCCTTTTTCAGGAGAACCTAAAGTAAAGCAATTGTATGTGGCAGGAATAACCGTCTTTAAACGGGCTACCAAAGTCCCATCTTCCTCTAATTCTACCGAAGACAATACATTAGTAATAGTTATGGCTATTGAATTTTGGTCAGGCTTAATTATGTAAAATGAAGCACCCTTTTCCATTTCCAGTACAAATCGAGTAAGTCCCGAGCCGTCATTGAGTTCGCTTACTACCACCCTTTTCAACACGCTATCTTCGACGTTAATCACGTTTTTCGATGCTTTGAGCTGGGCCTTTACATCCACCGCAACTCTTTCACTATCATAACCAGCAACTTGATATTCCAAAGGAGTATTTCCCTTTATAAGGAGAGCGGGTATATTATTCACCGTTGTATATGAAAAATCTACTATCTGGGGAATCTGTTTTTTCACATCCACCCTTCGCAATTTCTCGTTCCAAGAAACTTCCGCCATCAGGGCTTCGCCTACAAACCTGAGCGGGACCATAGTCCTGTTATCTATTATCATAGCCGGAACGTCCAATACTACAGTCTGCTGATCCAAAAGAGCCTTCGTATCGTTTATTTTAAGAATTACCTGCCTTCCTTCTAAATATACTTTCACCGTTTTTTCCTTATCGTCCCACAAGACCGTCGCTCCGAAATACTCGGATATGACTCTTATGGGCACCAGCGTTCTATCTTTGTAAATGACCGGAGGTACATCAGAAATCACTTTTTGGTTGTTGATGTAAATTTCTATAGTCGATGCAGGTTGTGCAACACATATTGAACTTTCAAGAATAAGCACCAATAAAACTGCGAAGGTTACTTTTTTAATCATGCTAAAAATTCCCTCCATATAGTTTATATATCTTGCGTAGCAACTTCTTCCTGATATAACATTCTTCGACTTTTTCTCATCAAATCCTCCCGAAAAACTAAACCGTAATAGAAATGTAAAAATCCCTGCTGTCTATTCAGCAGGGATTTTTGCAAGGCCAGACTTTTTTTCATTTTTCCTGGCAAGGCGGTCCATCAACTTGCTTTCATTCATTCTGTAACTTAACGTCAAAAGACTATCAAGTAAATGCACATTCTCAACTATTATGTTGGGCCCCGCATCGACTTCGACAGGGGCGAAGTTCCATATTCCTTTTACCAAAGTTTTACTCAGGATGTCCGCTACCTCCTGAGCTCTCTCACGAGGTACTGCAATTACCGCTATGTCGACTTCGTTTTCGTTCACGTAATATATGAGCTCATTCATGTCGTATACGGGAACGTCACGCACCTTTGAACCAACAAGATGCGGATCGACGTCGAACATGGCCAATATTTTAAATCCGTGCCTTTCGAAATCGCGGTAACCGGCCAGCGCCTGTCCCAATTTCCCCGCCCCAACTATTACCATCTTGTGTTCAGTATTAAGCCCGAGAATCTTTGCTATCTCATTGTAAAGCTGTTCCACATTGTAACCATATCCTTGTTGTCCAAATTCCCCAAAATTATTTAAATCCTGCCTCACCTGTGAAGCGGTAAAACCCAAAATCCGACCAAGTTCCTGCGAAGAAATCCTTTCAACGTTTTTTTGCAAAAGCTCTCCCAGACATTTGTGATATTTTGGCAACCTTCTTATTACAGCTAGGGAGACCCTTTTGACTTCGTCGGAACCCATAATATCCTCCCAATTATCTTTAGTGACAATCCTCCGGTTCGCTTAGATTTTAGCACAACCGGAAAAAAATATCAAGCCGCCATTAATTCCCAGGTTGCACTTCTTGCTTTTGCTTCTCAGCAAAGGAGGAGCATCCCCAGATCCTGTGGAGTACAAAAACTGCTATAAAAAACACCGCAATTGTCAAAAGCCAAACCGTTATGGCATTATCAAAAAATCCGGTAACTAAAAATCCTACGGCTGACGCGACTGCCGCTGTTAAAGCATAAGGCAGTTGAGTATTTACATGCTCTATATGCGGACATGCGCCCCCAGTAGAAGACATAATGGTAGTATCCGAAATTGGAGAACAATGGTCTCCGAATACACCTCCGGAAAGTACTGCCGCAATGCTCGGCAGCAGGTCCAGTTTCATGGTAACCGCAAGCGGCACAGCTATAGGAATCATTATAGCCCAAGTTCCCCATGAAGTACCTGTTGAAAAAGCTATAAATGCCGTCAATATGAAGAGCGTAAACGGTACCGCCCAGGCGGGGAATGTATCCGACATGATACTAGAAACATACAATCCCGTACCCAATTCTTTGCAGATGCTCCCTATTGTCCAGGCCAGGGATAACACAAAAAGCGCCACCATCATCGATTTTGCCCCTTGTATAACGGCTTCCATCGAATCCTTAATTCTCACTATTCCTCTCAGCGAATAAAAACACGCTGTCAAAATAAGGGTGATTGTGGCTCCCCAGACCAGAGCGGTCGCCGAATCGGAATTCATTACCGCTTCAAAAAATCCGGTTTTGCCTTCGAAAAATCCACCGCTGTAAGCCATACAAACCAGCATTATTATTATTAACCCTAAAAGCGGAGCAACCATGTCTATGGCAGAACCTTTTTCCGATTTCTCCATGTTCTCGAACTCATCTCCCGGTGGAGTCTTCATAATACTTTCATCCCAGAGACCCTTACCGGATAGCGCCCTATATTCTGAATGCGCCATCGGCCCGTATTCTAGGTTTGTAAATGAGGTAATGAGAACCATTAGGACTATGAGCCAGGGATAAAAATCGTAGGGGAGCATCTGAACGTAAACGGTATACGGATTTAAGTTTAAATTAAATTGCTCGAAAAGCGGTATCATCAAAGACGCTACATAGGCCACCCACGTAGAAATGGGCACTAAAGTGCAAACCGGCGCCGCCGTCGAATCGATTATAAAAGAAAGTTTTGCCCTGGAAACCCGAAACCTGTCGGTTACCGGCCTCAAGGCGGTGCCTACGGTCATACAGTTAAAATAATCATCCATAAATATTAAGACTCCCAAAAGCCAGGTAATGAAAAGCGACAGACTCCTCGACTTTATATTTTTTTCCGCCCAACGTCCAAAAGCCTGCGGACCATTGGCCCTCGAAATCATACCTATAATAGAGCCAAGTAGAGCAGTAAACATCAATACCCTGAAATTCCACGAGGGATCACCTGCTGTGGTTATCAAAGTCTCCATAGCCTTCTCGAAAGCTTTAATCAAATTGCCTCCGGTCAGAATCATGGCACCTACCATGATTCCAACAACCAGGGAGCTTAAAACTTCTTTGGTAATAATCGAAAGGCTTATGGCCAAAAGAGGAGGTAAAATAGACCAAAAACCATAATGTTCAGGTTGCTGTTTTTGTTCCCCATTTCCCATAGCAGGGATCGCAAACAAAAGCACGAGCAAGACCACAAAGAAAAAAAGCAGCATCTTACTCCTCATCCCATTACCATCATGTACCTCCTTACAATTATATTTCATGCCCCAATAAACGCTCATTTTTCAGCATTTGCTTATTATTGAGCAGTTTGTTTTATTGTATCAATAAGGCAGAATATTTTCAAGATGTAAGATAAAATCGCATAAAATAGAAAAAGCCGGATACGGCCCAATGAAATTCGCTCCTCCAATATGAAGCTTATACTTACTGGAGTTGGTAACGCTTCTTTCCTATCCTTCTCGAAATGAGTAACGTTTGCCGTTAATTGTTATTTGTACTGCCCATCGCTTGTTTGTCAGCCCGATGATTTATTATTATTCATCGTCCGTCCGATTCTTACTTCTCTGCATTTTCATTATCGGCTCTTTGAGGATTGTATAAGTTTTCAGGATACCTTTAGGATACCTTTAACAACACCCACAATTCTAGCGTTTTCATTCTGCCATGTGATGTCTTTGTACTTTGAATTCGCTGGTCTTAACAGGTATGTGTCCTCATTTTTCACGAGGTATTTTACAGTATAGCCATTGTCACTTGCCGCTATTATCAGGTCGCCTTGGTTAGCTACGTTAGTCTGTTTCACGAGCAGAACATCACCTTCGCTGATTCCCGCCTCAGCAAGGCTGTTAACCATGCCCTTCACCGCACAGTCTACGTCCATGCTCTGCGGTACCGGTTGCCAACTTACAATGTTTTCCGAGCATAATTCCAGCGGATTACCTGCTTGAACAGCGTTTTCGTACAGCGGCACGTATTTTACCGGGATAATTTCAGACACGAGATTATTGAAGAATGCACGTTTCGATTCCACTTCCTTCTGAATAGACTCTATTTCCTTTAATATTGCCTTATTGCCCGGATTCGTCATGAGCTTATCGAATACCGCCTTGAGCTGGTTCGTAGATTCTACGTAGTCCTTGTAAGAGCTGCGAAGGGTTTCCTCTGGTGGCTTGGTCAGTTCTTCTACCGGTACTCCGAATACCTCGGCAATTTTCTGGAGAGTGTTGGGTTTTGGCGTGAGGCGACCTATAGCGTAACTGTCTACGGTGTCCTTGGACAGTCCGAGCTTCTTGGCTAACTGTCGTGATGTTATGTTGTGTAACTTTTTCAGGCGTCTGATGTTGTATGCGATTGGATTTATCATTGGTGTTCCCTCCTTTATTCACAATACTAATTATCAAATTAATTATTCTTTATATATTCTTCTTTTCCAATAATGCGTAATAATTCTGAATTTATTATATAATAAATTAAGCCGGATATTATATCCAGCTTAATTTAGTTGAGCTCCTTATCACTATGTGGAGTAGAATTTGGTGGACGTGACGAGACTTGAACTCGTGACCCCCACAATGCCATTGTGGTGCTCTCCCAACTGAGCTACACGCCCACTCCATAAAAAGCATAACACAATTTTTTATTAATGTCAACTGGTGGGCACGGCAGGGATCGAACCTGCGACCTCTTGAATGTGAGTCAAGCGCTCATACCACTGAGCTACGCGCCCACGTTTACTGGTGGAGACGATGGGACTTGAACCCACGGCCTCTACAATGCGAATGTAGCGCTCTCCCAGCTGAGCTACGTCCCCACTTTTCTCAGCTGAGTTTTGTGCGTTGGCTTTCTGCCGAACGCAAGATTTATTATAACCCAAAGCCCAAAAAAATGCAAGCCCTTAAAATGAATTTATTCCAATCTTCCAATCCTTCCAGGGGGCCATATCCGGTATACTGCTTTGCCCATAATGAGCTTTTTTGGAACGTACATATTTTCCCAAAAGCGGCTGTCTTTAGAATTGTTCCTGTTGTCTCCCATCATGAAATAGTGACCTTCTGGAACTTTATAGGGGCCAAAATCACCTATCATCGGTTCTTTCAAATACGGCTCCAATAAAAGATTTCCATTGACATAAAGTTTGCCGTCTTTAATTTCTATCTCATCGCCACCTAGCCCGATTACTCTTTTCACGAAAGTCTGCCTTGTGTCATCCGGATACTTAAATACCACTATGTCGCCTCTTTTTACCGGTTCAAATCTATAAATATATTTATTTACAAGAATTCTGTCGCCAACTTGGATAGTCGGTATCATGGAACCAGTAGGTACTATCATGGGCTCAAATATATAAGTCCTTATGGCAAACGCTATTATCAAAGCAAAGGCTATTGACTTTATCCAATCGAGTATTTCTCTTTTTAAATCATGTCTCATGCAATCACCCGTTTTAACGTTTTTAACAGCACTTACTTATTATAACACAAAAAAACAAAGCCATCAAAAATATTCTCTCAAGGCTAGCGCTATGGCATTAGCCAATTTGTTTTGAAAATCGGGATTCCGCAAAAGTCGCCGGTCATCCGCATTTGTCATAAATCCCATCTCGATTATGACTCCCGGAGGCCTGGCATTGCACAGAAGAAAAAGGGTGGAATTGGCAAGGGGATTCCTCTTCCTCACGCTCTGGCCTGCCGAGTAATAGGCCTCTTCAAGGCGGGCCTGTATTAGCTCGGCAAGACGCCGGCTTTCCGGACTCGAGGTATGATAAAAAACCATGGGGCCGCGGGTAGCAGGAGAACTTTTTTCCGCATTTACGTGAAGGCTAAGATAAATGTCTGGATTTACTTCATTTATGATCTCAGCCCGCGCAATTAAATCCCTTCTGTGCCTGGATTTGCTTTTATTGTTCATGTAGTCCAAAGATTCGTCCTTAGCTCGAGTCAACACTACTTTCGCGCCGTTTTTTTCTAATACGCTTTTTAGTTTTAATGCTACCGAAAGGTTTATGTGCTTTTCTAAAATACCGTCGCTGTGGTATGCACCGCCATCTATTCCACCATGTCCGGGATCGATGACGACAGTCCTTCCCGATAGGGGCGTAAAAAACCAAAAAATAGGGAGAGTCTTGCTCGATCTTAAAATCAAAAAATTACCGGCCGCAAGCAGGAGAAAAAGAAGGATTAACACCTTAAAATCGGGAAATTTGCCCCGATTATTCCCCATATATGTATCCCCCTTCTTTTGTGTTCTTTAAAATAAAAATATTTTTTTAAAGGGGGATATATGAGCATTATTAATAAAACGACGCACTCTCAGGCGCTTCCGCCAATGCAGCACAAGTGGTTATAGCTAAAAATTAAAAACACCGCTCCGGATAACTCAAGAGCGGTATTTTTCTCAGTGAACTTCCATTTTTCTTTTTAATGTTTCATTTTTCTTCCCTCTTGCTAATAAAGCCAGCATACAGAGAATATCTATGAATGCCGCTAAAAAGTAAGCATCTCTCAGTGCCCTTATAAACGCTTCATCTGCAAGCCTACCGTCTGTATAAGGAAGCATTGTTAAATAATAACTGTTGCGAAAAGTAAAAAAGCCACTGCCAACTGCAACTCCTACTACCATTCCTACATTGCGCATGGTAGCCAAGACTCCAGAGGCCACACCCTGCATATTCCTGGGAGCGCTGCCCATTACAGAACTGTTGTTGGGGGTCTGAAAAAGACCGTTGCCCAAACCAAAAAGCATAAGCCTCCATACAACATCAAAAATGCTGGAATCATATCCTAGTTTACCCATCAAAAACAGGGCTATGGAGCATATAATGGCACCCGCACTGCTTAGCAAAAGTGAATCTAGTCTATCTGAGAGCATTCCGCTCAGCGGAGCGACGAAGAGCACCGTAAGAGGAAAAGCAGTCATGATCGCACCCACCTGACCGGGCAAAAAACCCGCCTTCTCAAGATAAAAGGGCGTAAGAAACACCATTATATACTGGGCAGTAAAATTTAAAAGACAGCTTAAATTCCCTAAAGCAAAAGTCCGGTTGGAAAATAGCTTTAGTTCTAACATCGGCTCGCTTGTCCTTTTCTCATTTATTATAAAAAGTATAAAAGCAATTATAGAAACGGCAATGAGCATACGTGCAGTCAAAGAATGCCATCCGAGCTCCTGACCTTTGCTTATGTAAAATAGAATCGTCATTAAAAATATAAAGCCCAACGACGCTCCCAAGACATCGAATGTCGCTTTTTTTAGCACCTGCCCTTCAGGCAGCACCTTTTTCGCCCAAAAGTATCCTGCAATGCCTATCGGGATATTTATGAAAAAAATAGCCCTCCACCCGAAGGCGTAAAGTAGAAAGCCGCCGACCGAAGGACCTATGGATAAACCGGTAGCAACTGCAACCGCGTTAAACCCCAAGGCTCTCCCCATTTCATTCCTTGGAAAAGTTGTGGTTATTATGGCGGGGGCCACAGCCATCATCATCCCAGCGCCGGCTGCCTGAAGGGCTCTTGATGCTATTAAAATACCTATCAAGGGCGAAATGCCGCAAAAAATTGATGCAATGGTAAAAAGCAGCATCCCCCTCAAAAAAAGTTTTTTGTAGCCTATCACGTCGCCTAATTTACCGTAAGTTAAGAGTAGCCCGCTGAGTACCAGAAGGTAAGCCATCGAAACCCAGCTTACAGTCGTCATCCCCGCTTTGAAAAATTCAGATAAGGTAGGCATAGCGACGTTAACAGCACTACCGTCCAACGGACCCATAAGGCTTCCTATCAGAACAGCAAGTAGAATTTTATATTTGTCCCGGAATTCCATTCATTTCACCTCTTTTATGTGAAAAAATGAACTATTGTTATTTATTGCAATTTATGAAATTATGTAATAATATTATACTAGATAGACAATACCAGATAGACAATGTAAGGAGGTGCTTTTAATGTTACAAAAACGAGAAACATTACCTGAAAACGCTAACTATACAGAGATATCCGCTTGTTCGTTTTTAAAATGCGAGGAAACCTGTTACGGCACGATATGTTACTGTGATTTTAGCGCTTGGGGTAAAAAGCCTCCATGCAAAGATGAAGTAAAGAAAGTGTGCGAATCGGAACATTATCTCATGGTGTGACCCTAAGGTTTTTTACCTAATTCTACGACGTACTTCATCCTCCCCTTTTCTTTGTACTTGGAAACCCACGTAGGTATTTCTTCAAGGTCAACTATAGAAATCGAATCGCCATTATTGCCTTTTTCGAGAGTAACCTTAAGTATGACCCCTTCGTCTGTGTGAGGGAAGTTTTGGGCTGAAATAAAATTGCCGAGAGAAAAGGCTATATATTTTTTAGTTAATTTTCCTGAGGGGTTTTCTATTTCTATCCACTCACCAGGCTGTACTACGTGAGGATGACTTGCTACAATAAGATCAGCCCCGGCTAAAATTAATTTCTGGGCCAAAATTCTCTGGTTTTTCGTCGGTTCCTTAGAGTATTCTTGACCAAAATGCAAGTACAACACAATTGCATCAGCACTTTCCCTAGCCGCCTTTATATCTTTTAATATGACGTCTTCATCTATAAGGTTGACCAGAAAAGCTTTTTCCTTTGGAAGCGGTATCCCGTTGGTGCCGTAAGTATATGCCAAAAAAGCCAACCTTATGCCATTAACTTCCTTGATAGTCAAATTATTCCGGTCTTCTTTTGTTTCGTTCGTACCTACCGGGACAAGTCCTCTATCTTTCAGCACTTTGATGGTTCTTATAACACCCTTCTCTCCTCTATCCATTGAATGGTTGTTGGACGTGAATATAATGTCAAAACCTGCGTATTTCAGGGCATCTGCTATTTCATCCGGGCTATTGAACCGGGGATAGCCTGTAAAAACTTCTTCCGGTCCAGCCATAGTTGTTTCCAAGTTAGCCATGGCTATGTCTGCCCCGTCTATTACGTCCCTTACTTTCTCAAAAAATCCGGAATAGTCAAATACCTTTTTTTCTTCGTCATATCCCGACCAAATCTGACCTATGTGCATCATCACATCGCCGACGGCAACCAGCGTGACTCTTTTACTTTCCTCTACCGCCGTGTTGTCAGGCTCTTTCAAACTTGGACTTTCGACTTCCACCATCTTTGTCACATAAGGAATATTCAGCCCAAAATACACCCTACAGACCCCCGCAACCAACAAAACCGCGGGCATCGCCAACAATATAGCTTTTATATTTTTTTTCATCCATTCACTTCCCTATACGCTATATAAGGCCTCTTGGGGCCTATTAAATAAGGTCCTTCCTTCCCATTTTTTTGAGCTGTTCCACTACCTTTTTAACTTCCTGAGCTTTTTTCTTTGGACACACCAGTATAGCATCGGCAGTTTCTACTACAATCATCTCTTCGAGCCCCACTGCCGCTATGAGTCGACCGCTTGAATATATTATGCTGTTTCTCGTTTCAATATCCACATAATCTCCTCTTGTGATATTCCCGTTCTCATCCGGCGGAATCACGCTGCCCAAAGAATCCCAGCTTCCCACATCACTCCAGCCGAAATCGCCGGGAATTACCGCCACATCAACAGCCCTTTCCATTATGCCGTAGTCAATCGAAATGTCCGGAAGTGAAGGATAAACCTTTTCGATAATTTCTTTTTCTTGAGGTGTACCTATATGTCCTTCCACTTCGATTAACTTGCCGTAAAGTCTGGGGAGAAACCTTTCGAAGTTCGACAATATGACGGATGTTTTCCAGACGAACATGCCGCTGTTCCAGAGATAGTTCCCGCTTTCTATATAAGCCTTAGCTTTGGGAACGTCCGGTTTTTCAACAAATTCTATCACCTCGTAAGCGACCTTATCCCCCACCTGGATGACCTTTTCCCGGTCAAAGTTTATATAACCGTAACCGGTGGACGGAAAGGTGGGCGTAATTCCCATCGTCACCAACTTGTTCGAGCCTTCCGCAAGGCTAAACGCCGCGTTTAATACCTTCTGAAATTCCTGGGTGTTTTTTATATAATGGTCCGACGGAAAAACGCCCATCACCGCATCGCCGCTCCTCTTTCTTATCACCAGGGATGCATAGGCAATGCAGGCTGCGGTGTTCCTGCCAACGGGCTCCAGCAGGATATTCTCGCGGGGGATATCCTCGCATATTACCTTTTTCAACATCTTTTCTTGAGCCTTATTGGTAACTATCAAGATTCTTTCCGGCGGGATGATGTCCCGTATCCTTTTTATTGTGTCATTTATCATGGTATCGTCGCCCGTTATGTTCAGAAACTGCTTCGGGGTAGATGTCCGGCTCAAAGGCCAGAAGCGGGTTCCCCCCCCTCCGGCCATGATAACCCCATACTTATCCATACCATTCCCCCCATAGTACATTACAGATTTATTTTCCCCTAAATGAGCTGGTAATATCGTCCTTTATAATTAATATAACATATAAAAATCTGAAAAAAAAAGACCTTCTATAGGTCTTTTGCTGCTTTTAGCAATTTATCACATCCCTAATATTTTCTTCAAAAGGGGGATATATGATTCCCTTTTCGGTAATAAAGGCCGTTATGTTTTCGGCAGGAGTTACGTCAAAAGCCGGATTGTAAACCTTGACTCCCTCAGGGGCGGTTTTTCTTCCGAAGCTGCAAGTCACTTCATTCGGGTTTCTTTCTTCAATCGGAATATCTTTTCCCGTCTTTGTTCCAAGGTCGATTGTCGGTGTCGGAGCTGCTACGTAAAAAGGTATGCCATAATATTTTGCCAGGATGGAAAGGCCTAGAGTGCCTATCTTGTTGGCAGTATCGCCGTTTGCCGCAACCCTGTCGCATCCCACTATTACCGCGTCGACCCAGCCCTTTGACATCACCATTGCGGCCATATTATCACATATAAGGGTCACGTCTATGCCAGCTTGCATAAGCTCCAACGCCGTAAGGCGGGAACCCTGATTCACGGGTCTTGTTTCATCGGCGAATACCCTTACCTTCCACCCCTTTTCGTGGGCAAGATAAATGGGTGCCGTAGCCGTCCCGTAGCGTGCGGTGGCAAGTTGTCCCGCATTGCAGTGGGTGAGAATTCCGACTCCGTCGCGTAAAAGCGTCAAACCATATTCACCGATTTTGCGGCAAATCTCCTCATCTTCCCGGTGAATTGCCTCGGCTTCTTCTTTTACCAATCTTTTTATTTCCGAAATCGGAAGGTGCTTCGACTCCAGCACTTTTTTCTCCATCCGCTCCAAGGCCCAAAAGAGGTTTACAGCCGTAGGCCTTGAGGAGGCCAGGTAATCCGACTTTTCCTTCAAATATTTCCAAAAAGACTCAAAGTCGGTATCCGGAGCTTCCCGTGCTGCAAAATAAAATCCGTAAGCAGCCGCGATTCCTATAGCAGGAGCTCCCCTTACCTCTAAGGACCTTATGCTCTCCCATATTTCTTGAACCGTAGTTTTTTTGCTGTACTTAATTTCGGAAGGCAAAAGCCTTTGATCCAGCATTTCAAGATTTTCTCCATCCCAAATCAACGACAAAAGTCCCGTTTTAGACATAGCAAAACCCCCCGGTAATTATTTTAACATTCCGGGGGGAAGGCAACAAGGGCATTTAGGCTTTTTATGCGGTCTTTAGCTGCATTTGCCGAGAAATTTTATCGACTATTAAGGCAATCGCGTTATCCCCTGATACGTTGCAAGCGGTGCCGAAACTGTCCTGAGTAAGATAGAGAGCTATCATCAAGGCAAGCTGCGATTCGTTGAATCCCAGCATGCTTTGAAGTATACCCAAGGCTGCCATTACGGCACCGCCGGGAACGCCGGGAGCTGCGACCATGGTGACACCTAGCATGAATATGAATCCTGCCATTTTAGCTAAGGTAACCGGCATGCCGTTGAGCATCATCACCGCAATGGCACAGGTTGTAAGAGTTATAGTACTTCCTGAAAGGTGTATGGTGGCGCACAGGGGAATAACGAATTCCCGGACTCCTTCCGATACGCCATTATTCTTTGCGCATTCGAGGTTAACCGGAATGGTGGCAGCCGAGGACTGAGTTCCTATAGCTGTAAGGTAGCCAGGTATCTGGTTTTTCAGGGCCTTGATCAAACTCTTTCCGCTGTAGAGGGTGGCTATCGTAAATTGGAATAATATTATTATTAAATGCGACGCAATCACTATAACGAAAACCTTTCCAAAGATAGACAATATCCTCGCAACTTCCCCAGCATGGGTCATGTTGGCAAATATACCCGCGATGTGAACCGGCAAGAGCGGAATTATAACTTTAGTTATAACCATTTGGACTATCTGCTGGAATTCGGACATAAAGTTAAACATAGTTTTTTCCTTCAACGCTGCCATGCCTATGCCCAATATAAATGCTATGACCAGAGCTGACATGACTCCAAAGAGCGGCGGCATATCGATGGTGAAAAAGGGTTTTAGGAGTGCCTCCTCAGGATTGGTTGCGGAAATCTCACTGCTTATATGAATTATCTTCGGAAGTATTTTTGTAGCAACTCCGTAAGCAAAAAATCCACTGATAAGTGTGGAAATATAAGCTATGGCAGCGGTTATGGAAAGAAGTTTACCTGCACCGCTTCCAAGTTCCGCAATACCTGGTGCCACGAAACCTACGATTATTAACGGTATCACAAAGCCAAGGAAGTTCCCAAAAATCGAATTGAAAGTAGCAAGTATTCTAACAATTGGTGCTGGGGTGTACGCACCTATAAGTATACCCAAAATAATCGCTATGATGAGCCTAGGAAGCAACCCCAGATTAAAGCTTTTCATAAGAAAATACCTCCTTTAAAAATTGCGTATTTTTTCGTTCAATTTTTTCCCAGTCGGTGTTGCAGCGACGCCGCCCATAGCGGTTTCCTTTAATTTATCTGACATCATCCGTCCTACTTCCTTCATAGCCGAAATAACTTCATCTGCGGGAATGACGCTTTCAATCCCTGCCAACGCCATATCGGCAGCCAAAATAGCCTCTGCAGCCCCCATGGCATTGCGCTTAACGCAAGGCACTTCTACCAATCCTGCCACAGGATCGCATACAAGCCCCATCACTGCTTTAAGCGCTATAGCAACAGCATGCGATACTTGTCTTGGGCTTCCCCCGGCTAGCTCGACTATAGCAGCGGCAGCCATAGCTGAAGCTGCCCCGCACTCCGCCTGACAACCGCCTTCGGCGCCGGCAAGTGTGGCATTGAGTGCTATTATTCTCCCAACTGCGGCAGCGGTAAAAAGACAGTCTACAATTTCGTCGTCAGTTTTTGAAAGTTTTTCTCCCACCGTCAAAACAGCCCCAGGCACAATTCCGCACGAGCCGGCCGTAGGTGCAGCAACTATCCTGCCCATAGAAGCATTCACGTTAGACACAGCCATAGCCCTTGCAGCAGCCTTTGCCACTGTTTCTCCCGAAAGGGCCCTGCCTACAGCGCCCCACAACTTTTTCCCCTCGCCGCCTGTAATGCCGCTTATGGAGCTGATCTCACTTTGCACCCCTTTATTTGCCGCCTGCTTCATCACTTCCAAATAGGACTTCATCTTAAGGAAGAGTTCTTCTTCGGTGCAGCCCTTAGATTTCGCCTCCTGCTCCTTGACTAAAGTCGATATTCTGCAACCTAGTTTTTCAGCCGTTACAACCAGTTCCTCAATCGTGTTTGTCATCTTTTTCACCTTTATTCAGAAAATGTTATTACGCGGTGGATGTCTTTAATGTTTTCTAAAATCTCTTTCATCGCCTCCGGCAATTTATCGTCCGTTTCAATTACCATCAGCGCCTCTTGCCCCCTTTTCTTTCGCGAAACTCGCATCTGAGCAATATTTATGCCTTCTTGCGCCAAATGAGCGGTAACGCTGGCTACTATGCCTGGTCTATCCTTATGAACAGTAATAATCGTGGGATATTCTCCGGAAAATTCGACATCAAAGCCGTCGATCGCAGTAACCTTTACCCTGCCTCCACCAATTGAACAGCCAGTAACTTGGGTTTTTTTCGAAGTTCCTTCTAGTTCGAAAGTTGCCGTGTTGGGATGGAGGCTTTCATCGATCTCTTCTGTAAACAATTGATATGCGAGTCCTCTCCTGCGGGCCTCTTCGAAGGCCGTTTTTATGCGCTCGTCATCGGGTGTAAATCCCAGAAGACCTGCAATTACGGCTTTGTCCGTCCCATGGCCGCGGCCCGTCCTGGCAAAGGAATTAAAAAGAATTATCTTTGCTTTTTTTGGTTCCTCACCCAGGATTTTTCTTGCAAGATTCCCCAGCCTCACGGCACCCGCCGTATGGGAGCTGGAAGGTCCTATCATGACAGGTCCTATGATATCGAAGATGTCCAAATTATCACCTCCTGCCCTTTTCACCTCCCCGTGCTTGGAATTTTATTGAATATTTATACTGTAATTGTGCCTTATAAGCACATCTTTTAGCCTTTGTATATGCTCTTCGTCGGCCGTCTCCAGTTCCAACTCCACTTTTGCAAAACCAATAGGCACTTCTTTGGTAGAGCGGGCATGCGTTACCGACAGGACATTTGCCCCCGTATCGGCAATCAAATTCAATAGCCTCCACAGGGTTCCAGGCCTGTCCGGAATGAAGGTATCCACAAATATCTTGCGTCCGCTTTTTACAAGCCCCTTATCAATTACTCTCGACAGGATATTTACATCGATATTGCCCCCGCTCACAACCGTCACTACTTTTTTGTTTTTTACATGAGTCAATCTGTTTAAAATTGCAGCAACTGATACCGCTCCCGCACCCTCCGTCACCACCTTGGCCCTTTCCAACAGTATCAAAATGGCGTTCGCAATTTCATCTTCATCAACCGTTACTACGTCATCTACGTACTTTTGAACCATATCAAAAGTCAGATCACCAGGAGTTTTCACCGCTATACCGTCCGCTATCGTCGGGATTCCTTCCACGGTGGTTACTTCATTTTTTGAAATGGAAACCGCCATCGATGGCATATTTTGGGTCTGTACCCCTATAATCTTGACTTCCGGTTTTAAGTTCTTAGCTGCCAATGCGATTCCCGATATTAAGCCACCGCCGCCTATCGGCACCACTATTACATCGGTATCCGGCAGGTCTTCGAGAATCTCCAAGCCAATGGTACCCTGCCCTGCAATTACGTACGGGTCGTTAAAGGGATGTATGAATGTCGCCCCCGTTTCTTCTTGAATTTTTTTAGCCATTGCGTAGGCTTCATCGTATACATTGCCGTGCAGCACTACTTGGGCACCGTATTTTTTTGTAGCGGAAACCTTCGAAAGGGGCGCGTGTTTCGGCATGACAATCGTGGACTTTATGCCGTAAGATGTTGCTCCGAGTGCAACCCCCTGAGCGTGGTTGCCAGCGGAAGAAGCAATTACACCTCTTTTCTTTTCTTCCTCCGTGAGGTGGGCTATTTTATTGTAGGCCCCTCGAATCTTGAAAGAACCTGTCTTTTGGAGATTTTCCATTTTTAAATACACACTATTGCCGCTCATCTCACTTAAGGTAGTATTGTGCACCAATCCCGTTTTATATACGACGTTTTTTAGAACCTCTTTTGCTTCCTTTACGTGCTCTAGAGTCAGCATTGTATTCGCCTCCTCATTTTTAAGCGCACAGGCAATATTACCTGTGCGCAATTACTTCAACTTCAATTAAAGCTCCTTTCGGCAACCTGCTCACTTCAACGCAAGACCGGGCAGGAGGATTTTCGCCAAAGTAAGCAGCATAAATTTCGTTTACTTTTCCGAAGTTATCCATATTAGTGATGAATACGGTAGTCTTTACCACATTGCTGAAATCCATCCCGGCAGCCTGGAGTATATTTTTTACGTTTTCCATAACCTGTCTTGTCTGAGCTTCAATGCCGCCTTCCACAATTTCACCGGTCACCGGATTTATCGCTATCTGACCGGAGGCAAATAGAAAATCCCCAACCATAATAGCCTGAGAATATGGCCCTATAGCTTTAGGAGCCATGTCAGTTTTGATTACTTTTTTCATTGTTTGCATTCCCCTTTCTTTATTTGTAATTTTTTATTTACACATCATCGATTTTTTTGTTTAAATAACGGTATATGGTATTTTCCGAGGTCTTGAGGCACTTGGCCACTTCGGCCACTGCTCCCTTTAGCATAAATACGCCCTTCTCGCTCAATCTATGGACAACCCACATTTTTTCCTTAGGCGACATCCGCTCCGGTGGAACGTCAATCTCTGCCATCGTTTGTTGGATCAAAGAATGCATCAGGTCCTCAATCGATATAGTCAAGTGTTCCGGCAATTCTTTGTCGTCTTTATCAGTATTTTGTTCCTCAGACCTTCCGTCTATTCCCATTATAAAATCTTCTAGGAATTTCTTCGCCGCATGAGCTTCGCTCAGGTCGATATTAACGCACAGCATCCCCACTATGTCGTCGTTTTCATCCTTTATAAAAAAGGTAGAAGAGCGAAGAACCTTCCCGTCCTTAGTCTTAGCAGGATAGTTCAAGAGGTAATCCTTTTCCTTATAAGCCTTCTCTTTTAGAAGCTTAAGTCCTAGGTCAGTCAACGGTCCTCCCACTTGCCGGCCGCTTATATGATTGTTTTTTATAGCCACTATAGATGACTCCACATTGCTCACATCATGCAGCACTACTTCACAAAATGGACCCGCAATGCCTGCGATGAAATCAACGATAGGTATGAAGTTTTTTAATATTTCTCCCTTCCCTTTTCCCATTGTTATTAACATCCTCTCGTAAAATATATTCTACACAAAATGATAAAATCCTTCTACCATAAAAAAAATTTTTTATAATGGTGCTGTTTTATCTATCTTAAGAATAATTTTTTATCTTTTTCATCGCAGTTACATGGGCTTCTCTTTTTGGAAAATCAACGAGGCGGCACCTATTATCCCAACATCCGATCCCAAGGTTGCTTTTACCACTTCAAGGCGTGCCACGTTGACTGTAAGGGCTCTTTTCCTCATAACTTCTATCATCTTTTGATAAAACATATCCCATTCTTTGGTAAGTCCACCGCCAATGGCAATGCGCTTGGGGTTATACGCATTTACAACGCTTGCAAGTCCTACTCCCAGGTAAAAGCCCTCTCTTTCAACCAGTTCCATTGCAAACTCATCCCCTTCTTTTGCTGCTGCAAAGATATGCTCTGCCTTTACCTCTTCCTTTTCATAAAAGCTCCTCAATATCGTCTTCCTGCCGGACAGTATCCCTTCCTTTGCAAATCTTGCCATTGCAGTGCCAGAAGCATACGCTTCGAAGCATCCTTTGTTGCCGCATCCGCAAACCGGACCTTCAAAATTTATGGTGATGTGCCCTATTTCTGCAGCATTCCCGCCATCGCCCCTCAAAAGCCTTCCTTCTGCAATGACGCCTCCACCGATGCCGGTGCTTACAGTTATGTAAACGAGATTTTCTATACCTTTTCCTGCACCGAAAAGATTTTCTCCCAAAGCCGCGGCGTTGGCATCGTTTTCGAGGCATATCCTTATATTAAATTCTTCCTGCATTATCGAAAGGAGCGGTACGTCGTCCCATCCCGGAAGGTTGGGCGGGTTTTTAACTACACCTCTTCGGGCATCCATGGGTCCCGGAACTCCTATGCCTATGCCCGCTATATCGGTTAATGACAGGCTCAACTTTTGAAGCACACCGTACACACTCTCTTTCATCCTCTGTATGACCCTTACGGGACCCTCTCTGGCAAGGGTGGGCAATTCGGTCCTCGCAAGAAGAGTACCATTATCGTCTACGGCGCCAGTGGCTATTTTTGTGCCTCCAAGGTCTATTCCCACGGCTATCTCCCGCATGCGATTTCACTCCCGCTTTTTATATCTTCCCGCTACAACCGAGGACATTTCTGATTTTGTGCTGCACAACCTTCTTTACCGCATTCCTTGCCTCTCCCAAGTACTTCCTCGGGTCGAACTCCGCCGGGTTTTCAGCTAAATATTTGCGCAAAACCGCGGTTACCGCAAGGCGCAAGTCCGTATCAATGTTTATCTTACAAATTCCCATGGTAGCCGCTTTTCTGAGCATTTCTTCAGGCACTCCCTTAGCGCCCGGTATATCACCTCCATATTTGTTACACATTTCAACATAGTCAGACAGGACCGAAGATGCACCGTGAAGCACGAGCGGGAATCCCGGCAATTTTTCCGTTATCTTTTTCAGCCTTTCAAAGTCAAGATATGGTTCGCCTTTGAACTTGTAAGCCCCATGGCTGGTGCCTATCGCTATGGCGAGGGAATCCACCCCTGTTCTTTCAACAAACTCCACAGCCTGATCCGGGTCCGTAAATGTTGCTTCTCTTTCGTTCACTTTCACGTTATCTTCTACCCCTGCCAGCCTACCCAGTTCGCCCTCCACCATAACTCCTCTTTCGTGGGCATACTCTACCACCCTTTTGGTAAGCGCTATGTTTTCTTCAAATGGAAGCCGAGACCCGTCGATCATCACCGAAGTAAAGCCATCATCGATGCAGGCCTTGCATATTTCAAAATCCTCGCCGTGGTCAAGGTGAAGTACTATGGGAAGTCCTGAATCTTGCGCCGCTGCTTCCACCAGCTTCTTGAGGTAAACGGGCTTTGCGTATTTTCTCGCTCCTGCCGATACCTGCAATATCAGCGGCGCTCTTTCTTCCTTTGCGGCTTCCACTATCCCCTGGATGATCTCCATGTTATTGACGTTAAATGCTCCAATTGCATACCCGCCTTCGTAAGCTTTTTTGAACATCTCTTTAGACGTAACAAGCGGCATTTTAGATCCCTCCACCTAGTTTTTTCAATTCGATATGATTATATAATAAATTTGGATCAATGTATATCTATACAGCCCTAAAATGATATAATCTAAATGAAAATAAAATCCAGGGAGGCCTTGCAAAAATGCCTCTGGAAACAAGAAAACCCGCAACAAGAGCTATCCTGGCTGGTTTGATATCGGAAGGTTCCGAGCAGCAAACATTGGAGGAACTTGCACTTCTTGCTAAAACTGCCGGGGCCGAAGTGCTTGCGAAAGTCGCCCAAAAGCGCCCCAGCAAGGACCCGGCGTACTACCTGGGTCTCGGGAAGGTCCGCGGAATTGCACAAACGGCGGAACTCTTGGGCGCAAATGCGGTTATCTTTGACGACGACCTTACCCCCGTGCAGGTCAGAAATCTCGAAGATATTATAGGGACGCAAATAATCGACAGAACGACCTTGATCCTGGACATCTTTGCACAAAGAGCAAGGTCTTTGGAAGGTAAAATCCAGGTAGAACTTGCCCAGCTTCAGCACCTGCTGCCGAGGCTCACCGGAAAGGGCGTAGAACTTTCCCGGGAAGGCGGCGGTATAGGCACCCGGGGCCCCGGCGAAACGAAGCTGGAGACGGACCGGCGGCATATCCGGCGCAGAATTTCTTATTTAAAAAGGGAGCTTGAAAGGATAAGAAAAAATCGGGAACTTTTAAGGAGCTCGAGAAAATACCCAGTTGTAAGCCTTGTCGGTTACACCAATGCCGGAAAATCCACATTGATGAACGCTCTCACGGGAGCCGGAGTATCTGCCAACGACCGGTTGTTCGACACCCTTGACACTACAACTAGAGCACTGGTACTTCCCGATGGTCGGAAGGTGCTGCTATCGGATACGGTTGGATTTATAAGGAAGCTTTCGCACGAAATAGTGGAAGCGTTTAAAGCTACTTTAGAAGAAGTAAAGGAATCAGACCTTCTTATAATCGTTGCAGATGCATCCAGCTCCTTTGTTGAAAAGGAGATTGAAACCGTAAGAAGGGTGCTTAAAGAGATCCAAGCCGGGGATATCCCGTCCATCCTGGCCCTTAACAAAATGGATAAAATAGATAATTTAGACTTACTAAAGCCCTTAATTAACGACAAAAACACAGTGGAGATTTCTGCCATTAAAGGAACCAACGTAGATATACTGCTAAAAAAAATATGCGAACTTCTGCCTCAAAACCGCATGTACGCTTCGATTATGATTCCATACAAATACGGTTTTTTACTCGACGATATTTACGAAAACGGCAAGGTGGAGCGGGAAGAATACAGACCCGAAGGAATCGAAATCGAAGGAATGATCGATTCCATTTTGCTGAGGAAACTGCGCAAATACCTTTCCGATAAAAGTCGTTCAGAAAGGCCTAAGTGAACATTACAATAAATTAAGCTTTAAGAAAATCTAAAATCCCATTTCTATCTTTGCTAAAAAATATAACGGAGCAGTATCTTGACTAGTAGAGAAAAATATGCTACCATAATTGATGCAAGTCGCTGCGGGATGGTGTAACGGTAGCACCCATGACTCTGGATCATGTTGTCCAGGTTCGAATCCTGGTCCCGCAGCCATGGCCCTATCGTCTAGTGGTCCAGGACGCCGCCCTCTCACGGCGGAAACCGGGGTTCGAGTCCCCGTAGGGCTACCAAAGCTTGAAAATCAAGGTTTTTACGGATTAACCCCCTTTAAAGAGTCCGGAAACTCAAAAGGGGGTTTTTATTTTTATCATCTTACACCTTTAATGCCTTTATAAGATTTTTCAAGCTTTTAAACCTTTGGCAATCCACATAAGATACAAAAAGACTCCATAAAGGTAGGGCGTATAAATATACGGCATAAAAAATGCTGCTTCTTGGTGCACCTATAGTGGTTAGAGGAAAAACAGAAGCTATGCTCCATGGTATGAGCGCACTAATAACAATTACCGAGTTTGCCAGAAAGACTGCCAGTTTTTCACGGTCTTTGAACATCCCCTCAGTTATCTCGTAAGTAAGCATAGTGGCAAGGGTCTGATTACAACTCAGAGCTACTGTTATCACAGAAACCACCAAAACTGCAGCAAAATCGGTGCTGCATTGCGCCAAAGCAAAGCTCCACCGCTTTATTTTGTTCAGCAGATTGGTCTTGCGGAAGATGCCGAAATAAGAAGAAGAAATAACTATTATAAGCATCGTATTGAACATTGATATGATTCCGCCGCCGTTTATCAATTGGCCGAGTCCTGGATTCACAGAGCGATACCCCATCAACATATATCTAATCAGTTCGTAACCACTTACCTTTTGGCAAAAGATACATACCAAGACGCTTGTTATAATGCTGCAAAGAATCGTCACTTTTATGTTAAAACGCATCATTGTAAATAATAAAATAACCGCCGCGGGCAGGAGCACTACCGGTGTTAAATTAAAGGTTTGAGCTAAAAACGAGAGTTTTTCTGCAGTAATCTTCGAGCTCCCATCAAAGCTTCCTTTTGCGGCATAAAAGATTACAGCGAAGATAAAAGGTATTATTGCCGTCTTCATCATGTTGGCAACGTTCCTGTTGATATTTGTCCCAGTAAGTTCGCTCACCAATAAGGCACTTGATGACATGGGAGAACATCTGTCTCCGAAAAATACACCCGACAAGATGGCTCCTCCTAAATAAAAATCCTGAATGCCCAAGGCTTTTCCAGTCATCATGCAGATAATTCCCATGGTGCTGACCGTCCCAAATGCAGTCCCCGTCAGAAAAGATACCAACGAACACAGAAGGAAAGAAAATAAAATAAAAAATCTTGGGTCAATCGCCGATACTGTATAATAGATTATGAAAGGAACTGTGCCACCGGCTCGCCAAAGGGCTGTTAGCATTCCGATTAGAGTAAATACAATGAGGATGATTCGGGCTTCTTTTACGCCGGCAAGCATCATAACCATGACTTCCCTAAGAGAAAACTTCTGACATAGAGCATAAATCGCAAAAAGAATCAATCCCGCGAAGAGGGCAATAAAAACCGATATTTTATTTGCAATGCAAAATATAAGTACAAACGAAAAGACCGAAAGTGTTAGCACTTCAGCCATCATATCGCCGCTTTCAAATAAGATTAAAGCCATCGCCTTCTTGCAATATTGAATCAGCTTTCTTCTTTTCCACCATAAGCCTAATACGGCAGAAGGAACAAATCTCAGATGTGGTAACTTGCCCGCATATCTTGCATTCATTTAATTTAACGGGCTCCGAATATTTTTCAAAAAATTTTCTTCCTTTCTTATAAAAATTTGTAAGAAATCGCTGTTTCGTACCTGGGCTTTCATCTTCCAATTTATTGAGAATTTCTTTGTACAATATCGAACTTGCACCTAAAGCATGGGGACACTCCTCGTGGATGAATTCAATACCGTTAAATAAAACATAGGCTAGATTTTCCCTTTCTGTCAACGTGAATAAAGGCTTTACCTTTTTTACCAGCTTGGGATGGGTGCTCGGAAGCACTGGCGATTGACGAGCAAGATACCCCTCCTGCCAGCTCAGTACATTTCCGAGAAGGGTTGCCGCCTCATCGTCCAAATTGTGACCGGTCGCCACCGCGTCAAATCCGCCGTCTTGAGCAACCTTGTTAAAAAGATACCTTTTTATCGTCCCACACAAAGAGCAGGTGCTGCGGCGGATTTCCCGCGCTAAAGCCGGGATGCTAAAACCGTATTCTTTTTCGATGTTCTTTATAATGACCGGCGCATTGTTTGCTTGAGAAAATTTTTCTACTACTTCCTGTGACCTGTCCGAATAGGCCGATATGCCGAGATTGATGTACATACCCGTTACGTTGTATCCCAATTTTAATAATATATGCCATAAAGCCATGCTGTCCTTCCCACCGGAAACCACTACAAGGATCCGGTCCTTTGGCTTAAACATTTTTTCCCTTTTGACATTCCGCTTTACCTGTTCAGAATAATATATCCGAAAGCAATTGCTGCAAAAAGCCGTGTTATGCCTTTTCAAGTATATTTCTGCCTTTTCCTTGCACCTACGGCAGAGCACTCAAATCCCCCCTTATCCTCCGGATATCGCAGATAGCACTTCAACCACATCTTCCTCGTTTAGCTTTTCGTCAGGTGTCAGCATTTTGCCGTTTCTCAATACCAGATTGGATTCGAGGCTGAAGTTTAATTCTTCGGCCAACTGCTTTACTGTTTTTATGCCCTTCACCTCGACTTCTTTTCGAAACGGCATCTTAAAAATGACCTTCATGCTCCTTACTCCTTTCCGGTTATACTGCACATTTTATTATTTCCCTGTTTCAGATATTTTCAGCAATTCCTTAGAAATAATCTTCTCACCGTTGTCTATTATACCTTCTTTTATAATTTTGTTCAAACATTAAGGCAGGTACATAATCAAGTCACCTGCCCTTTGCTTTTTCATTTAATAGTCAACTATCTGTAATACTCCTTAAACGCTTTCTCCATTTCCCTCTGGGCGTCCCTGCGCTTTATATCTTCCCTTTTGTCGTACAACGTTTTTCCTTTCGCGACCGCCAATTCGACCTTTACAAGACCCCTTTCATTCAAGTAAACCCTTAGGGGTATCAACGTCACTCCTTTTTCCTTGACAAGACCGTAGAGCCTGTCTATCTCTTTTCGGTGCATCAGGAGCTTTCTGGGCCTTAATGGGTCTTTGTTGTGTATGTTTCCCTTCTCATACGGGCTTATGTGCATGTTATAGAGGTAAAGCTCCCCTTTTTCCACCCGCGCAAAGCTGTCCTTCAAATTGGCCTTGCCTTCTCTCAAAGATTTTACTTCAGTCCCGGCAAGTGCAATGCCGGCTTCATAAGTCTCTAGAATATGGTAATCGTGTCTTGCCTTCCGGTTGGTCACCAAATCTCGGCTTGCCCTTTCTCTCAAATCTCTCGCCCCCTTCTAGTCCAGTTTCTCTTCAAAAATAAAGTCTATCTGCCGTTCATTTTTGTTCACCCTGGCAACCCGTACTTTCACACGATCTCCTATCTTGAAAACTTTTTTCGTCCTTTCGCCTCTTAAGGTTATTGATTTTTCGTCGAACCGGTAAAAATCGTCTTCCAAAGTGCTTACGTGGACCAGGCCTTCTACGGTGTTTTCCAGCTCCACAAAAAAGCCGAAAGGGGTGACGCTGGATATTATGCCGGTGAAGACTTCGCCTATTTTCCCTGCCATGTACTCCGCCATTTTGAGTTCCACGGTCTCCCGTTCCGCTTCTTCTGCTATCCGCTCCCTTTCTGAAGAATGTTTTGCTATCCGACCCAATACCTCGTTCAAGTACTCCATACGCCCTTCATCCAACTTGCCTTCCAGTTGCTCCCTTAAGATGCGGTGAATGACCAGATCCGGATAACGGCGAATCGGTGATGTAAAGTGAGTATAATAATGGGACGCCAGTCCGAAATGCCCTAAATTCTCTTCGCTGTAACGAGCTCTCTTAAGTGACCTTAAGAGCACCGTGTTTACCACTCGCTCCTCGGGCTTCCCCTTCACCGCCTCCAAAATCTGCTGCAGGGCTTTCGGCTTTATGTTTTTTATGCCTTTTATCGAGTATCCGAGATTGTGCAAAAACTCCTGCAGGGCGTACATCTTTTCCATGTCAGGTATCTCGTGCACCCTGTACACAAAGGGGACTTTCAGCCAGTAGATATGCTCGGCTATGACCTCATTGGCTGCCAGCATAAACTCTTCAATTATTCTTTCTCCCGTGCGCCTTTTCTCTTTCCTTATTTCCACAGGACGTCCGTTTTCGTCCAGGATAACTTTCGCTTCCTCGAAATTGAAGTCCAAGCTTCCCCTTTCAAACCGCTTACGATTTAATTTTGCCGCGAGTTCTTCCATCAGCTTAAAATCTTCAAGAAGGTACTCATAACGTTTTATGGTTTCTTCGTCATTTTCCTCCAAAATTTTGTTGACAGCAGTATAGGTCATGCGCTCGCAGGTTCTGATGACACTCGGAGTTATCTGGTAACTTTTTACCCTGGCGCTCTCGTCAAAATCGATGATTACGCTCATCGTAAGGCGCGGGACCTTCGGATTTAGACTGCATATCCCATTGGAAAGTTTGGGAGGCAGCATCGGTATCACCCGGTCCACAAGGTACACGCTGCAGCCCCTTTTTCTTGCTTCTTTATCCAAAGGAGTGTCTTCCTCTACGTAATAACTTACATCGGCTATGTGGACTCCCAATCTATAGCCGCCGGCTATTTTTTTTATCGATACCGCGTCATCAAGGTCTTTCGCATCTTCGCCGTCTATGGTCACTATTTTTTCGCTTCTTAAGTCCAATCTTCCTTTTAGTTCCTCATCGGTTATTTCTTCCGATATCTGTTCGGCCTGCCTAAGGACTTTCTCCGGGAATTCCATAGGCAGGTTGTATTTTTTTATAACCGCCAGCACGTCAATGCCCGGCTCGTCCTCGTAACCCAATATCTCAGTCACGCGACCTTCGGGGTTTCGCCGCCCTTCGGGCCATCTTGTTATGCTCACCACCACTTTTTGGCCCGATTTTGCCCCCGCCGTGTCGCTTTTGGGCACGAAAACGTCAAAGTAAAATCTCTTGTCGTCCGGAGTTACAAAGGCAAACTGCTTTCCGCACTCGATAGTGCCCACAATCCTCGTGGACGCCCTTTTCAGTATCCGGACGACTTCTCCTTCGAGTCTCCCTTCGGACGGTTTGAAAAGCGGCCTGACTATTACTCGGTCGCCGTGTACAGCGCCGTTCAGGTTCTCCAGCCCGATGTATATATCTTCCATTTCGGGATTGTCCGGAATCAAAAAGGCATATCCTTTGGGGTTGCCTTCCAAGTGCCCTACTACCAGGTTCATCCTTTCGGGAAGACCGTACCTGTCCTTTCTGTTCTTAACCACAAGGCCTTCCTTTTCCATGGACTGAAGGGTCTTAAGTAATAGGTCCGCCTCCTTTATGTCAAGATCCAACGCTGCCAGTATTTCCCCTTCGGTCATAGGCCTATATCCTTCACTTTTCATCAGTTCAAGAATTTTATCCTTCAGTTTCAGTGTTGTATCCCCCTCCGATGAATTTTCTGCAAAACTCCTTAGGTAGTTTTCCCAATCTTTTCATTCATTTTACACCTTTGCTCCATTTTTTGCAAGTTTTCAAGGCTTTCGCTGAAAACCTATATTAAAAGTGCTATTCCGACTGCGGCCAAAATCCCCATAAATCCACCAAAATAAAAGGGCACCTGTGCTCCAAAGGCATTCCACAAAGCTCCTGCTATTAGAGAAGCAGGCAAAAGGCCTATGCCCACCAAAGTGGCGTGGAGCCCAATCATAGTCCCTCTTACGTTTTCCGGTGCTATATCGGAGATAAAGGCCTTTTCTACGCCTTCGGTAAACGCCATGTAAAGCCCGTAAGCAGCAAAAAGCGCCCATATAGAGGCAGGCGTGCTTGCCAGTGCAAAACCCAAGTATACTAGGCAGTAAACCACATATCCGGCCACTATCAATGCCTTCCTGCCAATTCGGTCGGAAATAGCTCCCGCAGGATATGAAGCGGCATTGTATACCAGGTTATACGTAAGGTAAAGAAGGAGTATAGTTTTTGCATCAAATCCCACATCTTTTGCCCTTAAAAGCAGGAACTGGTTCGAGGAGTTGCCTAAGGTGAATATGAACATCAGGACAAGAAAGGATTTCAACCGGCGGTCCAGGGCGTTCCAGTTAAGGGATGGCTTTTCTTTACTTATTTTGGCAGCTCCCCTTTCCCGGACGAAAAATAAAGCCATCACGCCCATAATTGCCGGAATCAGGGAGTAGAGGAATATCTGGCGGAAATCGACATGCTGTCTGGATATGAAGTAATAGGCCAGTAGAACTCCAATCGTCGCCCCAAGGGTATCCATAGTCCTGTGGAGCCCGAAAGCCCTGCCGCGGGTTTCTTCTGAAGACGATTCGGCTATGAGGGCGTCCCGGGGAGCGGTTCTTATTCCCTTGCCGAATCTGTCGATGACTCTCCCTGCGAGTACTGCCGGCCAGGAAAAAGCTGTGTAAAGGAGAATCTTTCCCAAAGTTGAAGCGCCGTACCCGGCTATGGCAAAGGGCTTGCGGCGTTTTATCCTGTCCGAGAAGTAACCTGAAAAAACTTTCAGCAAACTCGCCAGGCTTTCTGCAATTCCCTCGATGGTCCCGACAATAAGTGGGGTAGCTCCTAGCTTGGTAGTAAGAAAAAAGGGCAGCAAAGGATAGACCATTTCCGTGCTTATGTCCGTTAAAAGGCTTGTAATACCGAGTAGAATTATGTTGAACATTACATTGATCCCTCCATCTTGTAAACTTTCTGGGCAAAATCGGCAAATTCTCTTCTACACTCTTCCAGAATCTCTTGTGCTCTTGCACTTAAGGGTGCTCCGAAAAAATCCCTCGCTTTTATTTTGTCAAACCATCGAAGGAGCTTTTCTAGCTCCTCTTCGTTTTCTTCAAGTTCTGCAAAGGTGAAATTTTCCCGGTCTGTCTCTTTCTTGAGTTCCGCAAAAAAGTCGCCGCATTTTTCAATGAGCTCCTCGTACTCTTTATTCCGCTGGGCATTGAAGGATTTAATAAGATTTTCGACGTCACCTTCCGATACCGTCTCTACCTCGAATAGATGGGCTTCGCCTCCCGCAGACCTGATCTCCCCGGCAAAATCCAAAAGCTCCTTTTTCAAACTATCCAGCAAAGGGCATATAGCTGCTGATTGTTGAAGGTAAAGGGCCCCTATTTCCTTCATCTTGCGCCAGGCTTTTACTCTGAGGGTCGACGGCTCTACAGGCACTCTGTAGATAAGCATCAACCACTTCCGGTCACTATCGGTCACTTTAATACCTCCTTATTGCAACATTTGTTTTCATAAATTATTGTAACAAATGTTTCATAAAAAACAACCATTCCTTATTGTTTTAGGAAAAAATATTTCAGGCTGAAGGACTGACTTATTACCAGAATTTTAACAATATGTTGTTATAACCTTGATTTATTCAATAAATCGGTTAAAATTTCTTATGGAGGTGAACGGTTTTGAAATGCATCATAACGAAAAATAAAGCTTTATGTACGTGTACTTACGAGCCATGCCCCCGCAAGGGACGATGCTGCGAGTGCTTGCATTACCACCGAAGAAATGGAGAACTGCCCGCATGTTACTTTTCGAAGGAAGCCGAAAAGACTTACGATAGGTCTATAGAATTTTTTATTGAGGATTATAATTCGAAACACTGATTCAAAAAAAATCCGCTTTTAGGCTTGAACCTAAAAGCGGATTTGTCATTATTCTTCGACAACCTTCTCGTAAAAACCTTTTGGATGGTCGCATGCCGGGCATTTCTCCGGCGGTTCTGTTCCCTCATGTATGTACCCGCAGTTTCGGCAGCGCCATTTGACCGGCTTTTCGCTCTTGAAAAGGGTACCCTCTTTCAGCTCAGAAAGCAGCTTGCGGTATCTTTCCTCGTGGACCTTCTCAACTTCTGCCACTTTCTCAAAACGTTCGGCGATTTCATGAAAACCCTCTTCTCTCGCAATTTTTGCAAATTCCTTGTACATGCTGGTCCATTCGTAGTTCTCGCCTGCCGCAGCTTCTTGTAAATTTTTGGCAGTATCGCCGATGAGTCCTAGATATTTTGCCCACACTTTTGCGTGTTCTTTCTCATTTTCTGCCGTTTCCATAAAAATAGCGGCAATTTTCTCGTAACCTTCTTTTTTTGCTATAGAGGCAAAATAAGTATATTTGTTCCTTGCCTGAGATTCGCCGGCAAAAGCTTCCCACAGATTTTTTTCAGTTCTTGTACCTTTTAATTCCATGAAACATCCTCCTTAATAGTAATTATTACTATTTTCTATTATTATACATTATTATTTTTCAAATTTCAAGAGCCAAAAATTTTTTCTTACCCTTCACTGCCATCCTGCTTCTGCGCAAAAAATTTAAATATTTCCATTGGCAGGGGGAATATTACCGTGGAATTCTTTTCCACCGCAATTTCGCTCAAAGTTTGAAGCTGTCTTAGCTGCAGTGCTCCGGGGTTTTTTGAAATAATACTCGCTGCCTCCGAAAGCTTTTCTGCCGCCTGAAGTTCACCTTCTGCTCTTATTATCTTGGCTCTTCTTTCCCTTTCAGCTTCAGCCTGCTTTGCCATGGCCCTTTTCATCTCTTCCGGAAGCTCGATAGATTTAATTTCTGTCGCTGTTACTTTAACGCCCCACGGGTCTGTTGCCCTGTCCAATTCCTCCCTCAACATTTCATTTAATTCTTGGCGCTTTGCCAATATATCGTCCAAATCGTATTTTCCCAATATCGCTCTCAAAATGGTTTGAGCAAGGAGGCTGGTTGCATTGAAGTAATTTTGAACTTTCAAAACAGCAAGCTCCGGTTGTAACACATTAAAATAAACGACAGCGTCAATTAATACTGGGATATTGTCCTTGGTTATAATTTCCTGTCGAGGCACGTCTATGGTAGCAGTCCTCAAGTCGACCACCAGCAATCGGTCTATCCCAAAAGGCATTATTACGTTTATACCCGGCCCTACTACGTAAGCGAATTTGCCAAACCTCAAAAGAACCCCCCGCTGGTACTCGTTTACGATTTTAATCGTATTTGTCATCAACGAGATTAGCACCGCAAGTAAAACAAAAGACACAACGGGGTTTCCCATCATAAGCGAAGCAAGGAAGATTACAGCAGATATAGCCGAAGTAAAAGCGATAACGGACGTTCTCTTTGAGTTAACGGCAAAACCTATCCACAAAACTATGAGTAAGATCTCCACAAGTAGCATTACGAAGTTTACCGTCTTAAAAACACTCTCGAAAGGATAAAAAATAAAATTCATAAGAAAGCCTCCTTTTTTGTATAAAGTCACACAATATAATTCTTCCTTTTATTTTAGCATTTTATTTCCACATTTATAACCAAAAAATATCAGCGGACTTAATTTCTTTTCATTGTTTTTACAATAAATTAATTGAAATCATAGCGACAATATTATTATAATAGCTATATACTGACTCTAGTTAGGAGTGAAAATAATGGCATCAATAGTAAATAACGGGGTAAGACAAGAGCTCTTCGAAGAAATAATTCGAGATTTTAATAATTCTTCCTTTTCACAGTTAATGGGCTTTAAATTGATCGAATTAGGAAATGGTATCTCAGCCATTGAATTCCGACCGAGTAAAGTGTTATTAAATATTATGGGTATACTACACGGGGGCGTATCAGCAGCACTTTGTGATACCGCGATGGGAATTTCAATAAAAACATTGGGCAAAACTTCGGTCACTGTGGAAATGAAAATCAATTACTTAATTCCCGTAAATCTAGGAGAAAAAGTGAAGGCTTACGGAAAAGTAATTAAAGTCGGGGAAAATATCTGTGTAGCAGAAAGTGAAATAATAAATGCAAACAACAAGATTGCCGCTAAAGCGGTTGGAACTTATTTTATTCTCAAAAGTAAATAAAACTTTTCATACAAAAATATGCCCACTGAGCGTAATAAATTTCTCAGTGGGCATTTTAAAATCAAATCATTTATTTATATTACTTAAATCACTATCCTCCTGCTGCTATTGGGACCAAAAATATTTCGTCGCCATCTTTTAGTTTTGTATCTTTCCCCTCCAAAAAGGCAATATTTTTGCCATTTACCATTACGACCTGGGAAAGCTCCCTGTTCGATTTGAAAAGGAATTTTTCCATCGGTTCTCCGTATTCCGTTTTTAAGTATGTCAAAAAGTCATTTACTGTAGCGCCTTCCGGCAAGTAAATTATTTTTTCATGAGCACCTACGATCTTCGCGATTTCAGAACCTGTAATTACCTTTATCTTTATCAATTAGAGACACCCCAACTTTTTCAGGTCCTCAGCAACGTATTCCAGGCCCAATTCTCTGAGCTTTTCTTCAGTGGGAATTCCGTTTTTGTTCCAACCTCTTGCCTCATAATATTCATCAAGCATCATATCTAGATGCTCTGGCGGGATGTAGGAGCCCTTCGAGCCACCTTCCTTCAAGGGCTCTTTAAGTATCCTTTCAGGGAAAGTGTCGTCCTTTCTGCTTATGCCTTCTCTCACATTAAATGCCCTTGCAATGTTATTTATCCTTTCGCCTACCTTCATGACATCTTCGGCGGTGAAATCATAGCCGCATACAGCGTTGAAGAGTTCTGCCATATGCTCTAATGGCCCGGGCATGTAGTGAGCGTCAAATACAAAGTTGCACATAACTGCTGCATCGCAGCAGGCAGCCTTTGCATCCTGGTTCCACTTGGTAATCCTTCCCTTGCCCTTCGGGTCCAGTCTATCTACAGGCTCAGGAACCGGCGAACCAAATACATCCTGCGAAGCATAACCCTTGTTGTGGTCCGCTCCGGTATAAGTCGTCGCAAAGCTAAATCCATGGGTCTTTAAAGCTCTCGGGTCATATCCGGGCATTTCTATTCCCTTTATTATCATAGCGTATTTTTCGGCTCCTCTTCCGATTTTTTCTGCAGCCGCTTTCGAACCATCGGCAAGTACCGCACCGAAACCTTCCCTGTAAGCCATCTGGCGAATAAGCTCCAGCATCGCTTCTTCATTTCCGAATTTCAATTCCAATCCGCCCGTGTCCTCTTTTGTAATAATTCCTCTTTCATATAGTTCCATAGCAAAACCTATAGTTACACCGGTCGAAATGCTGTCAAGCCCCAATTCGTTGCACAGCCTGTCTCCGTATATAATGGCGTCCACGTTGTCTATTCCGCACTGTGCTCCTAATGCGAATACGGTTTCATACTCCGGAGGCGATACTGTCCCTTTATACCGCCCTTCTTTGACCAGCCTTACCTGGGTACAAGCTACCGGACAACCGTAGCAAGGCTCTTTTCCTATCTTTTTCGCAGACAGTGTAGCTATTCCAAGGCCTGGGACGGGATTCCACTCACCGGTAGCGCTGAAGTTTTTAGCGGGGCAAGCACCCAATCCCCAAAGAATTTCTATGACTGAGGATGTTCCGTGTTGACCCAGGGCCGGGTAAAGACCTGGTGCTTCCTTGAATGCTTTTAACATTTTTGCGTGAACTTCCTTAAAGGCATCTTCCGAGGCAATTGATACCTTCTTTGTACCTTTTACTGCTATGGCTTTCAGATTTTTAGAAGCCATTACAGTTCCGGTTCCACGCCGACCGAAAGCACGATTTCTATCATTCATTATCGAAGCAATCTTGGACATATTTTCCGCAGCCGGGCCTATTGATGCAACCCTTATGTTGTGGTCATTTAGCCAAGTCTTTATGAGATGCTCGCAATCATGGGTGGTAGTGCCCCACAGTTTGTCTGCCGGCCTGAATTCCACCTGGTCATCTTTTATATATAGGTATACCGGCTCTTCTGATTTCCCTTCGATTATCAGCACATCATGTCCGGTATTTTTGAATTCCACCGGAAAATGCCCGCCAGAGAGCGACAAACACACTATCCCTGTCAAAGGAGACTTGGTCGCCAAAGCCAATCTGCTGGTAGAAGGTGTCCTGGTTCCGGTAAGAGGCCCGGTAGCAAAAATAAGCTTGTTTTCCGGGCTCAAAGGATCCGTTCCCGCAGGTACTTCATCGTAAAGATATTTAATTCCAACGCCTGCACCGCCTATAAAATCCTTTGCAACTTTTTCGGACAACGGTTCAACTTTGTAAGTTTTGTTCGTCAAATTTACCCTAAGAACCTTGCCCCAGTATCCGCCATACATTTTTTATCTACCTCCATATTTTTAAAATTTTTTTCCTAGATAAATCAGTTATTTAACGTTAAGCATCAACTTTCAAAGATGCTTTCGTTTTTGCATTTTTAGAGACTCCCCAGAAGAAAGCTATCAATCCCATTATTGCAAAGTGGATAGCCCCAACTATAAATGCGTTAGTATTAATGTTGCTTCCCAACATAGCAGCCAATGGGGTTATAAAATAGGGGCAAAGGAAAGAGCCTAGGTTCTGCCCGGCGGTAACCAGAGATATCGCCATTGGAACGGAAGCCGGGTTAACAGAAGAACTAGTGCCAACCATTATACTTGCAAATATAGTAGTAACTGCAAAACCATAAATTAGACTTCCAACGTAAACCATGAAAATGTTGCTTGCATAAGCTATAATTAGATACGATAAAACACCCATGAAAAATCCTATCGCAAGGCTGATATTCTTTGCCGCCTGCATCAGCTTTCCGAATACAAATCCCATTAAGAATCCTCCGATAGCGAAGATCATTGTAGCTTGACCTGCATCCGCTGCAGTGCCGACGTTCTTTTCGCTAATCAAAAATGCCAGGTAAGTAGCTAAAATCATTCCCGAAATAAAGTAAGCAAACATCGTGAATATCCAACCATAAGCTCCTGCTACGTTAACTTTTTCCGGCGCTTTTCCTTCCTGCCCTCCTGCAGCCCTCATCGGCTTAACATTAGGTAGCCAGGCTGCAACGCAGATAAGTGAAATCAATGCTATTAAGTGCACGAAAAATGTCATATTCCAACCCATCATGGCAAGGTATCCGCTTATCAACACCATTGCTGCGCAACCTAACATCTGGGCAGAAGTCAATTGCCCCATGACATTTGCCCTTTCGTCACCTTCGAAATTGGCAGCCACCATTGCCGGGGATAAAGCCTGCGCTGCCGCTACTCCAAACCCGAAAATTGCTCTCATAACCAGTATCGCTGAGAAAGAATTCATAAATGCAGGGACTATTCCTCCAACCAAGAAACAGAGTACTCCCACTAGAACTAAAGTTTTAATTGGCACGTACTCCTGAAGTTTACCAATTATTGGCGTTGCCACTATTATTACCAAGCAAGGTATTGTGATTAAAAGCTGTATGGAAGTCTGAGGTACATCGCTGAAGTGCTGCCCTATGACTGCAAGCCCGCTTGCTATGGCCATTGCCCCCATCATCAAAATACCCACGCTGAAAATAGCAAGCTTTACCATGCCTTTAGATTGTTCCATAAACGATACCCCCCATCAAATTTTTTAAAGACTTACGAGGGCTCTATTAGGAGGCAAAAGCCTCCTAATATTAACTCCTAAATGCACCAAGATAAACTTTTTCGCATTCTTCTTCGGTGGTCTTTTTGGGATTATTCATCCCTGAATTGTCGCGAACGGCTTCCTTAACCATAGCAGGTACTTTATCCTTTGTTACATTTACATCATCCAAATATTTAGGAATTCCTAAGTCTGAAATCAACTGCTCCACAAGCTCTACTGACTTTTCTGCAGCTTTTTCTACAGAAAGGTCGCGAATATCTGCTCCCATAAACATTGCGATATCAGCATATTTTTGATAGCAGGCATCCATGTTAAACCTCATCGTATGGGGCAGCATTATGGCATTCGCCAGGCCGTGGGGTATGCCGAATTGGGCACTCAGTTGGTGTGCCGTTTGGTGGCATAAACCCAGTCCGTTTACGTTGAAGGCAAACCCTGCCATCATCGAAGCTTCCAACATAGCAGCCCTAGCATTTATATCCTTGCCGTCCTTTACAGCTCTCCTGAGATTTTTAGAAATCATCCTAATTGCCTGAAGCGCCGCACCATTTGCAGCTTCAAAATCCACCACTGAAACGTAAGATTCTATGGCGTGAGTAAGGGCATCTATCCCGGTATAAGCCGTTGCAGCAGGTGGCAATGACACCGTTAATTCAGGGTCTAGTATGGACACATTGGGCACTATAAAGGGGCTCAAAACGCCATATTTCACGTGTCTTTTTGTATCGGTTATAACGCTAACCATTGTAACTTCAGTACCGGTGCCTGCAGTAGTTGGAATAGCAACGAGCGGAAGCACTTTTGGTCCTATCTTCGTTATGCCTCCAATTTCGATGCTGTAGTCTCCTACATATCCACCGTGGGTGTATGTAACATTTGCAGCTTTCGCTGCGTCAATGGAACTTCCTCCTCCTATAGCAACAACAGCTTCGGGTTTTCCGTCTTTCATCATTTCAACCGCATTCATCACCTGTTCTTCCGTCGGATTGGGGCTGATCCCGGAAAATACGGAAACCGAAAATCCATCCTTTTTAAGAAGTTCTACTAGTTCAGTAACCATCGGTAAAGTCTTCAAAGTCTCATCGGTAAAAACAATTACCCTCTCTTTCGCTCCCAATTCTTTGAGCTCGCTGCCAACTGTCTTTACGGCACCTACTCCCTTTACTACTTTGTTGGGCCACAATCCAAAGCCTACGCTCATTATCGACATAACAGATGACCTCCTGCTTTTTTTAATTTTCCTGAGGTTCAACTAAATCATAAATTACTGACATTAACACCTCCTTTTGCCTATCAAATTTTAAGTAAGCGTTTCATTTAGTCTTTCAACGACAAACCTTGCTACATCTGCACAAAGCCTGGCGCATCTTTCATGCATCTCAGGGGATAAGGGCTCGAAACCTGAAGCTTTACACCAATTGCCTACGGAATGAAGACACAGCTCCGAATTGCTGATACTCGTCACCATTTCATTTTTTCCTTCTGGAACGAATTTGGGAAATTCGAAGTTTTTGTACCACACCATCAATTCATTCAGTAGTTTATCTTGCGTCTTCACATCCGTAACAAGTCCTATAGCCAGGGCAGCACCTACTATGGCGCCGCAGATGGATGAGTGACCCGGAACACCTCCTTTAAATCCTTGAATGACTTCTGGCGGTATAAGATTGAAAGGATGACCTACCTCCTCTGCTAAGTAACCGATAAGGCCCGCTGCAGTACCGTAACTACACGATTTTTTCGCCTTGCAATTTTCATAAGCCCTTTTTGCCGCCACATCAGGGTCGAGCTTCTTGTAAGTGTAAGGCCAGCTCACATTGTTTCCATTGCCATCAACCATAAAATGCATCCTCCTTTTTTAACTAAAATTAAAATTATTTCACATTACTCTCCATTATCTTTTTGAGCATACCCCATTTTTCTCTAAATATGGCCTCATCCATCGTCTTAAGGTTTGGCGATATTCTTGGAGTAAACTCCATCATGGAGAGTATATCTTTTTCTAAATCAATCCCCGGAGCAATTTCGATCAATGTTAGACCTTCCGACTCCAGAGAAAATACGCATCTTTCGGTAACGTAGAGAACCGGCAACTTGGTTGATCTTGCGTAATTGCCGCTGAAGGTCACCTGCTCGACTTCATTTACAAATTTTTTTTGCTCGCCTTCTTTTACGATTTTAATCCGACCACCTTCAACTGCAATTTCAGCACCGTTCATGAAGGTACCACAAAACACAATTTTCTTGGCATTTTGACTTATGTTTATGAAACCTCCCGGGCCAATCACCCTTTTGCCGAACTTGCTAACATTGACGTTTCCGAACCTGTCTACCTGGGCAAGGCCCAGGAACGTTGCATCCAGTCCTCCACCATCGTAAAAGTCGAACATCGAAGCGTGGTCAATAGTCGCCTCACTGTTATAACAGCCTCCAAAATCCCCCCCGTAAGCTGGAATCCCGCCGAAATTCCCGAGCTCCGTAGTCATGGTCACCTGGTCTATAACTCCCTCTTCCGCCGCAACGCTTGCCACTCCCGCAGGAATTCCTATCCCTAAGTTTATGACCGTATTTGGAGCCAATTCCATAGCTGCACGGCGGGCAATAATTTTTCTCGCATCAAGCGGAAGCGACGGAATTTGCTCCAAAGGAGCTTTTATTTCCCCCGACAAGGCGGGATTGTACAACGTTACTTCAGTCTGCATGTGATTTTCGGGTTTTGCTATCACGATGTAGTCAACAAGTACCCCGGGGACCCTGACATTTTTTGGATTGAACGTATGGGCTTTCGCTACCCCAAGTACCTGCGCAATCACTATTCCCCCACTGTTTTTGGCCGCCATTGCCAGGTACAGTGCTTCCAAGATGCCCATTTCCTTTTCCATCGTCAGGTTGCCGTGCTCATCTGCATAAGTTCCGCGGATTAAAGCTACGTTAATAGGGAATTTCTTATAAAAAAGCCATTCCTCCCCATCCAACTCGATCAAATGCACTATATCTTCTTTAGTTCTCGGGCTTATTTTCCCTCCCTGAAGCCTGGGGTCCACATAAGTTCCAAGCCCTACTTTTGTTATCACTCCAGGCTTTCTCGAAGCAATTGCCCTCCAAAGCTGGCAAATTACTCCTTGCGGAAGCAGATAACATTCTATCTTATTTTGCTCAACGAGGCTTGCCATTTCGTTGGAAGCCCCGGTATGGCCGCATATCAGCCTTTTTACCATCCCTTCGTGAGCAAAATGAGTAGCACCCTTGCTTTTGTGGTCACCGCATGTACAACTGTGCACGAAAGTCAAATCTCTTGGATGTCCTGTTTTTAGAAATCTTTCTTCGACTGCGATGGCAACCTCCTCCGGCCAACCGGCAAGTCCCATAACGCTGGCGCCGACAATGTCTCCATCTTTAATCAATTCAGCAGCCCGTTCGGCGGTTATAACTTTTGACATTATCATCACCTCGCTGCATTATTTTATCCTTCGTTATAATTCTTGTATTTTTCTGTTATATAAAATATTGCAAATTATATGCCACAATTGATGTTCTTACGAAGTCCCTATTTTATCATTTTGCATTAAAAACAATGAACCTGCAGCGGTACTTTGAGTAGAGAATTAATTTTTTATTTGTACTTTTTTGAGAACATTGTATTTTGAGGAGGAATCAATGATTTTTTATAGAATTGATATATTGGAATCTTATATATAACAGAAAATTTTCTATCATCCGGAGGTGGTACTTTGCCCGTTAAAAAAAGCCGGGATAGGCCCGCCGGTTCGCCTTCGTATTTCGAACAAATTCTCGAAAACCTCCCCGACCCAATATTTTTAACCGATTCTGAAGGCAATGTTTTGCTTTCCAATTCAGCAACGGCTTATTCCATGGGGATCTCCCTGGACCAATTTTTAAAATCCAATTTAAAAGAACTTATAAAAAATGGTTATTACAATTTTTCTTACGCCCTACAGGCAGCGGAGAAAAAAGAAGTCGTAAGAGGCGAGATAACCACCTGCCTGGGTATCACTTACGATACCATCAGCACACCAGTCTTCGACAGAAAGGGTAACGTAATAGTCGTAACATGCGGCACAAAGAGAGACAAGAAAAATTCTAGCAAAAATCCTGACTTGGATGAAAGACAGAAGAGGGAGATAGATTACTTGCGAAGCTATGTATTTAACGAGGAGGCCATCGTAGCAGAAAGTAAAACAATGAAAAGGGTACTGCTCACTGCCCATACCGCGGCTCAAACAGACAGCGTAGTATTGCTCTGCGGGGAGACAGGCACAGGAAAAGAAGTCCTCGCCAAGTACATCCATAAGCACAGCAAAAGAGCTGAAGGGCCATTCATAGCAGTAAACTGTGCAGCCCTGCCAGAGACACTCGTCGAATCCGAGCTTTTTGGATACGAAAAAGGGGCTTTTACGGGTTCCTCCGAAAAGGGAAAGATAGGATTGTTCGAAGCTGCAAACGGCGGCACTTTGTTCCTGGATGAAATTTCGGAACTGCCGCTTCCTCAACAGGCAAAGCTGCTCAGAGTGCTGGAGACAAAGACCATAAGGCGCATAGGGAGCAGCCTCGAGCGCACCGTCGATTTCAGGCTTATCTGCGCTACCAATAAAAACCTTGAAAAAATGGTTGAGGAAGGCACATTCAGGAGAGATCTTTTTTACAGGATTAACGTCGTTACTATAACAATTCCCCCATTACGAGAAAGGCCGGAAGACATAGTGGCCTTATCGAAGATGTTTGTTGAACATTTTAATAAAAAATATGGAACCGATTTCAAATTAGACCCAGATACGATAAAATCCTATCTTGAGTACGATTGGCCCGGAAATGTTAGAGAACTTAGAAATGTTATAGAAAGAAGCGTAATTATTAATATGAATAAATATAACGAAGAAGACATCCCAAATATCCCAGATACTCCCGGTAAAGACTTACTTCAATATGATTATGTAAAGCTACTGGGTTTAAGCGGTACATTAAAAGATGTGCTGAAAAAAGTGGAAAAAATGTATATCAGGCATGTCTTGAGCGAAAGCGGCGGTAAAGTAGGAGTAACCGCAAAGAAGCTAGGCATATTCAGAACTGTACTGTATCGGAAGCTGAAGGAATACGGGATAGAGAAAAAAGAATTTAAAGGTTAAAAATTAAAAGGGGCTGTTTTTTTCTTTTTAAACAGCCCCTATAAATCTTTTTTATTAAACTTTTATCCAACCTTTAATATCAACGTAGCACCGGTATCTCCTGCAGCACATCCAGTAACTAATACGTAACCCCCGCCTTTTATTACCGCTTCTTCTATCGCTTCAATCAATAGCCTCGCAACGGTAGGAGCTTGAGGGTGGCCATAAACTAAAGAACTGCCATAATTGTTAAAGGATTCAGGAGGAATCTCGAGACCTTTTGCCAGTACCAAATCATTCGCTATAAAGGGATCGTGGCATTTTATGGCTACCATATCCTTTGCCTTTAACCCCACCCTTTCTAATGCCATCCTAGATGCATAAACCGGCGCTTCCGGCATGAAAGCCTTTCTTGCCCTGGCAAAGCCGTAAGAAATCACCTGAATCGGGATATTCGGATCTTCACTCAACTCTTTAGCCTTTTCCTTGGTTGTAACGATTATACCAGCATTCCCATCTGCGGGGTGAGTCTGGGAACCAAAAGTGTGTATGCCCCCTTCAATCTGCGGTTTTAATTTTTTCAATCCTTCCAACGTTGTATCGAGAAATACTCCCTCGTCTTCCTCCACAATTTTAGTCTCTTTTCGCGATACGGTAACCTCTACGGGAAACATATACCTTTTTTGAAACTCTCTGTCATTGGCAAGGGCTTCCTTATACTGGTTGTACCGAACTACTACCAGTTCATCTGCCTGTTCTCGAGTAAAACCGTGCTCCCTTGCTACGTTTTCTGCGGTCATTATCATGCCCAGGCCCGTTGCGGGATCGGCTTTCATGTTGTCCATATTCCAGTTCTCGGAGATAACCTCTCCTCCCGGCCCAAGAGGATTGGGCCAGATAGTATGGGGTCCGTTCGATGTCCTATCAACCATGAGGCAATAAGCAGTTTCCACATTTCCAACCTCAACCGCCATGCTAGCAGTAAACACGGAAGTAGTAGCGGTAGAACACGCCTGCATTATAGTCATTCCAGGAATATCGGGCGCTCCCATCAATACGGCCGCCCACTGAGCGCCATGGAATACCCTGTGCTGCCCCACAGTAATTCCTAAATAAACGTAGTCGATTACCTCATTTGGATTAATCCCTTTACTTTCAAACCATCTCTTGCTGGTCTTGCCTCCCAATTCTATTGCGTTGTCGTGCTGCATGCTCCCCTGCCATTTGCAGAATGGCGAACTGTAATAACCCTTATAAGGGATAAAAGCTTTGGTAAATTGCACCTTTATCCCCCCTATCAAGCGCCTATAAATTTCGGCGGGCGTCCGGGTGACTGTAAACCTGCTAGGGCATCCTGCGTGGAGAAGATATCGTACAACTTCGAAAGTTCTATCTCGATAGCTTCTTTTATCGAAACCTTCGATTGGGCCTCTATCAATTCGTGGGTCATCCTCAAAGCTATCGGGGCTTTTTTGGAAACTATATCGGCTATCTCCCTGGCGAGTTCTGGCGATACCCCTTTTATCGGCTCTCCTTTGAGCATTCTTTCTACATTTTCTTTGCTGAAAGCAATCTTAATCTCGTTATATTTTTCGGGTATGGGCCTCGGGCGGTATTTGTCAAATTTACCTGCTTCTACCACTTCATTTACGGCTTTCTCTATTTCATCAGGCTCCACCAACTTCGTAACTATTCCAAGTTCCAAGGCTTCTTTGGCGCTTATCGTTTTGCCGGTAAATATAAAATACTTCGCCAGTTCTGGCCCAAGATGCCTTTCGAGCCTTATCAAACCACCAAGCCCTGGGAAAATACCTATTCCAGTCTCAGGGAATCCAAAAGAGCCTTGCGGCGTCGCAATGATTGCCTGGCATGCTAAAGCTACCTCACTCCCGCCTCCCAACGAGAGCCCGTCTAGCAACGCAATCGTCATTTTAGGCGAATTTTCTAACCTGAGTAGAAGTTCGTGCCCTTTTTTCGTAAAATCGTAAGTCTTATCTAGTCTATTGTTTTTTATGTTGTCAACGAAAAATTTTATATCGGCACCTGCAATGAAGGCCTTTCCGCTGCCGCGAAATACTACAGCTTTTACATTTTCGTTCCGCTCAGCTTCATCGAATTTCTTTTCCAACTGATCCATAACGGTGGGATTGAGTGCATTCATTGCCTCTGGGCGGTTAATCGTTATCCATGCTATACCATCCTTTACTTCAAGCTCCACGAACTTGAATTCAAAGGGCACGCCCTTTTCATACTGCTTCTTTAACAGTTCCGGAATTTCAAAATAAGGATGACGCTCCTTCACCTTTTTGACCAGTTCGTAAGCTTTGTCTATGCCTACTCGGTTCATGAGTTCAAAAGGCCCATACCTCCACCTGAGACCCACCTTTGCACCCCTGTCCGTATCTTCTATGCTTGCAACTCCTTCTTCTACAAGCTGTGCAGCAACTCCCATCACCGTCCCGTACAGGCGCTCCGTTATTATATCAAACTTTGACTCATCCACTTCTCCGCTGAGGTCCCAGTCCTGCTTCAAGTCCTCTACCTGTCTGCGCAATGTCTCGGGCGGAGCATAAAACGGTCCTTTCTCCCTGCTGAGCGTCCTTGCGGCATGGAGTCCAATGGGAACTCCGCTGACGTTCATTAGCTCAAATACACCCAGTGTTATCCCAAAAGCCTTCTTTGAAGCCGCATCAATAGTTGGTATGTTGGCCACTCCTTCTTCCAGCATCCGGATGGCTTCCACGTACCATGGAATGAAAAATCTATTTACGCAGAACCCCGGTGAGTCTTTGACTACAATTGTCGTCTTACCGTGGAGCTTAGCAATAAACAGCGCTTTTTCCACCGTTTCCTTGCTAGTCCCCTCGTGAGGCACTATTTCAAGGAGGCGGTTTTTGGCCGGGTGATAGAAGTAATGCATACCCAGGACTCTGTCTGGACGGTTTGTGCATTTTGCAAGGTTCTTGACGTAAAAGCTAGAAGTATTCGTCGCAAGTATTGTTTCTGGCTTACATATTTCGTCCAGCTTTTTGAAAACCTCGCACTTTAACTTTTCGTCTTCAAATACCGCCTCTATGACCAAGTCTGCATCCGCCACTTCCTTAATATCTGTAGTTCCCCGAATCCTCGACATTATCTCCTTGACCTGATCTTCATTGAATATCCCGCGTTCTATAGCTTCCTGCAATAATTCTCTTATTCTGCTAAAGCCTCTCTCGACAAATTCATCTTTTACATCCACCATCGTAACCATTAATCCTTCTTGAGCCATCTTCTGGGCTATGCCGCTGCCCATCGTTCCCGCTCCTATTATGCCTATCTTATATGTTTTTGGCACTATAACTCCTCCTTTCAGCATTCGTTAAGTTTTTTATTTTTGAAAATATAATTTAGCAATTCTCATGCCAATTTTACAATATTTTAAAATCCTTATTATACGGAGAAATTGCGATAACTACTGTATAAAAAAAGGTACATAAAACCCGCCTTATGGCAAAATTTGCGGATTTTATGTACTATCTTTAGTTCATTTTTATAGGCTAATTTTCGGCCTGCACATGCCATTCCTCATGTCAACTTCTATTATTCTCTCCACTTCTTCACCCCGAAAACCTACAAGAAAGCTTGTCATATTGCACGCAGAGCACGCATGGTTGGGAATTATCCTTAACTTTTCTCCGACTTTGACGGCAGTTTCTCCTTCCACTTCCAATTTGCCCACTTCTTCCGAAAGGCTCACCAAAGTAAGCTCCGGATGGCCGACAACGGTGCCGTATCCCTTTAAAAGAGATGTCCCATGGGCTCCCCGATCTAAGCCAAGACATTTGCTTCCCACATCTACAATCAGGTTGCCGGGCCTCGGATTTGAAATTACGGTGCCCATTACAAAAAAGGCACATCTTTCAAAAGGCACGACTCCAAGTGCTACCTGAATGGAATCGTAAAACACATAATTACCCGGCCTTAAGACGTTTATTTTTTCGTCCTCTAGAACATATCTAAACGTAGGCGTGCTTCCGCTGGCAATGATCTCCAAACAAAATCCTTCTTTTTCAAGAAGCTCCGCAGCAGTTTTTAAGGCATTTACTTCTTCTGACGCTATCTTCCTTACTTCTTCCGGATTACTTACTCCGTACACGTGCCCCGGGTGGGTGGCTATGCCTATAAGCTTCAAACTTTTAAAAGCTAAAAGCTTTTTAGCAAGTTTTGCCGAATCCTCTGGGATAACTCCAAACCGTTTCAGGCCGCTATCCACGATTAGCAAGTATTCAAGAGTAATCCCATTTTCTTCAAGTAAAGCGTGGATTTGTTCCGCCGCGTTTATGCAGTCTAAGCTGAGTATTATGCGAGCTTTTTTCGCCAGGCTTACAACTTTTTTTATATTTTCTTTTCCCGCCACCGGATATGCCACCATGATGTTTGTAAACCCTTTCTCAACCAGTTTTTCCGCCTCCAAGAGGGTCCCTACTAGGAAACCTTCGGCACCGGCCGCCTTCTGCATTGCAGCGATTTCAGCGCTCTTGTGGGTCTTTACCATGGGCCAGAGGCGTTTTTTGTTATTCTTAGCAAAATCTGCGATTTCTTTGATGTTTTGTTCCATAATATCTAGGTTGACCAGAAACGCCGGTGTAGGCAGATCGTAAATCTTCATACCGGAATCCTGTTCATCTAAACTGTGCAAACCGCACAAGTTTAGACGGCTGGGCTATTTATATTCCGCCTTTTTAGAGAGTGCCCATTCCCAGCAGGCGGTACTTAAGCACTCCCATAGCATGCCCAAAAAGCAGGGAACTTTAACCTTTTGCTGTGTCCATAATTTAATTTTATTTTCTATTCTACAAGGACTCATATAATCGAAAAAAATATTATAATTAGAAAAGCGGCCGACATAGTAAAATTTATAACATTAAGGGAATTTAATGCTAAAGGTTTTGTAACATTCACACTAATACTAATATAATAAACCAAAACTAAAAGCAATACTTGAACAATAATCCTTAAATAATTGGTGATCTTTATTTTGTTACCGATTTTCTTCCCTGTCATTATCAATTGCAGCACATCTCTAAGATCGTTGTTTATCAACACTTTCGAGGTTTTTTGCGCCAAAACTGAACTTTTTTCTTTAAAAGAAATACTTATATCAGCAAGTTTTAATGCAATTACATCGTTAACTCCATCTCCTATCATGGCAACACGATGTCCTTTCCTTTTTAACGCCTCAACCACAATTCCCTTTTGAGAAGGGGAAAGCCTTGTAAATAATTCAACATCATCACTTTGTAAAGAGACTTCGGATATGCTCATTTTTTCTATATCTTTACCCGTAATTAAATACTTGCCTGTATTTTTAAAGCCAACTTCTTCAGCAATGCGCTGCGCTGTCGCAGTAATATCCCCAGTTAGCATAAGGCATCTCAAACCAGCCTCTTTTAGCTTCCTAAGAACGAACCCAGCTTCTTTTCTTGGTAGGTTTTCAAGAATAATTAGACTTAACAAAATATATCCCTCTTTGGACTCACTATCATAATCCACGTTATCAAAATAATCTAAAGTTTTTAAAGCCATTGCTATAACACTGCTGCCCTTTTGCAAGGCATTATTACATACTTCCCGTATCATCAATAAGAAGTTGCCGTCTATTTTCTTTACCTCTCCAAAAAGAGTCACATATCTGTTGCACTTAGTAAAAATAACCTCTGGATCCCCTTTGGCGTAAAATAAAATATTCTTATTTATCTTATCTACATATCCAGCCACCATATACCTATTCTCGGAACTAAACGGAAGCTCATAAACTCTTTCATACCCTTTTCTTATTTCCTCCACTGAGAAACCATGCTCCTTAGCAAAATGAATTAACGCTTTATCAATAGGATTTAATTTAAAGAGCTCTTCTGTAAATACAAGGTCATTACATAAAACAAATCCATTAAAAACACAAGTTAAAATTTCATTTTTTCGAGTGTATGATTTTATATCTATCTTTTGACTACCGATTATGATCCCTGATACATCCATATCTCGGGAAGTTATGACTCCGGTTTTGTCAAAGCAAACGACATCTATGTCTATTAATGAATCAAAAACCGAAAAATCTCTTATGAAAATGCCTTTTTTAAATAAAAATCGGTTTGATATGTTTAGAATAATATAATTAAATATAACTTGATGTTCGAAAACTATCAACCACAAGTTTGTAGCAAGATATAAGTATAATATAAATTCTAGATTTGCTCTATATAACAGCATCCATAATAAAGCAGGAATTATTAGTATTTGCAAATATATATCCTGTTTAAGCTGTAAAGGAAAGTTGTACCTTAACAGCCCGCTTGTTTTTATGACAGTCTTGCTGGCCTGTATCAGGATTTTACCGTATTCGGTATCTTCCCCTGCAGCCAAAACTATTCCTTTACCGCTTCCCCTCAATACCTTTGTTCCTCTAAAAACCATATTAGACCTTTCCAATGTTGTAACTGTTTCTTTTTCTGTGGCTTTTTTACGGACCGGTTTTATTTCTCCCGTCAAATCAAATTCATCCATCTCTAAATTATTTGCTTCCAAAAGTACAATATCGGCGGGAATGATGTCACCGGTTTGAAAGATAACCAATTCTCCCTTATTTAACTCTTCTTCGTTCTTTAAAGTTATCTCTTCACCCATCATCACTTTTACAATATTTTCAAATCCCTCTCCTCTTGAGTTTTTGCGCTTTTTCATAAAAATTAAATTTTTCTTTTTGCTCCTTTCTTTATATTGTTTTATCTTCCCACATATTCTTTAAATAAACCCCTCTAAAAATTTCTCCTTCATAAATACGTCTAATATATTCCTTAATGTTGGGCAACAAGATAATGTTTTTGAGATCGGATAACGGTATAAAAGACGGCGTTTTCTATTAAAATAATACCTGCTCTCACCTTTATCATTATTAAACCCTCCTCCACAAAGTTCAGTTTAAGTTGGCCATGCAGCAATTTTTAGTTTTTAGATTTAGTGTCTTCATAAAATCTTATTTAGAAAACAGGGCTTTAAGAAATTTTTTTATATCTTCTACATCAGAGGGCGAGACGGAGTCTGGAAAGTATCTGGCCCTTTGGTAAAGCAGAGTAATTCTCTCCACAAAGCCCCCGGCATCTTCAAACGCCTTCTTCAGCCGGGGCATGTATTCAAGGGGCGTCTCTGAGGAATTTCTACAATATCCCTTTTTTGCTGCTTCTTTAAGGATCTGCGCATAAATTCTCCTAATTTTGCCGGCAGGTGAATCCCAATAGGCAGCAGTCCTTTTATAAGAGTTTAATACCTTACCCGTTTTTGTAATCAGCCGCAAAAGACTATTTTTAAAAGAACTGAGTTTAAATACCGTTTCTTTCTCATCTTCCATAAAGTCCTTTTTTTTAGAAGAGGTGTACTTTTTAAGCACCGTCAAGATAAATGTTGCAAAAACCAGTATAACGAGTATAAAACTGGCTATTTTTAAAATAATTTCTAGAACTTCAGGCATAATGTATTCTTTATATTCATACGAAGCGCTTTGAGCACCCGTTTCTCCCGATCCAGCCTGAAAACGTCTGATGTGTGAGTATCTTAGGATGGCGGATAGAATAAAACTCAGCGCGTTAACAAGCGGAGCAAAAAGAGGAGTTAGTATCTTCACCACAACATCTACAAGAGCAAAATAAGTGTCCTTTAAGAGGCTGAAGAAAGATGAAACATAAGCCGGATCGACGAACAGGGCAAAAAGCAGTGCAATAATAACCGCCATTAAAGAAACAATAACAGTTACAAATACCCACTTTTTTTGGGATACATGGAAAGAAATGGTTTCCAGGTTATAGGTGGAGAGCGCTAAAAGTGAAATTAAAATATAGCCTGTAAGCAACAAGAGCAGTTCACCGGTTTTCCCCCTGCCTTTATAAAAAAAGAGCCCCAAAAGGATTAAAAATGTATACTGTTTGAGCCTCACCATCAGCTCGTAATGGCTCAGTACCCAACTGCCCTGCCACACTCCTAGGATAAAGCAAAAAAAAGCGATAGCCAGTTCGTAATAACCGGAGCCGATTTTCAAGACTGTTATTAAAACTAAAACTGAGATGAAAAGCAATTTTCTAAGGCTTTCAAATCTGTAATAAGCGGTATTAAAAATAAGCCCGGCTAAAAGCCACAATAAAACATTATAAGCCGGCAAAAGTACGCCTTCAGGAGCGTATTGTCCGATTACCGAAAGCACGATGAGGGCGAATAAATAGTTGACACCGGAAAAAAGTATGATTTTTAACGCTCTAAACCAATTTGATAAGGGAAATTTCACGCCATGCTTCCTCCCCGAGAGCGTGATACGTGAGGACACCTTCAGGCCCTTTTAGTTTAGCATTCTTTTTTCCCGCAAGAATTAAAACCACATCCATCCCCATTTTCTGCAGCAATTTAACGACCTTTTCGGTGTTTTTACCCCAGATGCCGGTTATGTATATAACTTTGCTGCCTTTTTTTAACATCCCCAGAGTTCTTGGCAATATTTCTTTAATTTCAAATATGCTGTAATTTGAAAGGCGAGCAAGGCATTCCAGGATATTCCTCAGGTGCATCGAACCCGAACCGTAAGGTATCAATGTTATTAAATCGGTATCCTTCTCAGGGGAAGCCATCCTTCCGTTGCTGGCAAGCATCACTTCAAAGCCCTGATCCAAGGCTTTCTTTGCAACCGACGCCGCCAGTATTACAAGGAATTCCGACAGCTCAGGATCGATTCCTTCCCAGGCAATTTCGAATGTGTTTACATCAAGCAGGATGGAAATCCGTTTTGTAAAGCTGGAGTCGTAAACCTTTACCCTGAGCCTGTCAAGTTTGGCCGTGGATTTCCAGTCCACACATTTTAGCAAATCTCCCGGAACATAGTCTCTTGTGCCGGTAAAGCAAAAAGGATCCGTTAAAAGCGTTTTGCGGCCGATGACACCCGAAAGGGTTATGTCCGGTTTGCCTTCTGCTACAATAATATCGACTATCCGAGGATACACTATCAGACTGGCAGTGGAACCCATGGGCTTTTCTTTTTCAAAGAAGCCGAATACGTCTCCTGTACTCAAAATCCCAGGTCCAAAGGCGAAAATCCCGCGGCTTTTACAATAAACCGGGTATTTTCTTCTTATTTTCTGGTACCATAATAGTGAATATAAACCGCTTAAGATTTTCTTATCAGCCCTGTGGTGAGGGACGAGATTCCCCTTTAAAAATTCAACCGCCGCCGGCACCTCGGTATCTACTCTTATCCAGGCAAGCGGAAGGATTTTGGCATTTGTTATCTCCTGTATATAATTTACAGTATCGCCGAAAAACACCCGATCTTTTTCAAAGCGGTGACTGAATTCTAACCCTTTAACACTCAATATACTCCACAAATACGATATCCCAAGAACCGCGGCCACGGCTGCCACAAACACCAATACATGCATAGTTTTTTCCATCCCCGGTATTTATTCAACAGGGACCGCCGTTTTCTCGAGGATTTCGGCTATTACATCCTCGGGCTTGTAATCTCTAAGCAGGTTCTCATGGCTGAGGAGTAACCTGTGACTCAGCACCGGCACGGCCAGATGTTTAATATCATCGGGTATCACGTAATCTCTGCCTTTTATTGCCGCAAAGGCCTTAGCGCATTTATAAAGCAGCAGTGAAGCCCTGGGGCTGGCTCCCAGTTTTACCGCAGGATGGTTTCTCGTCTCCCTAATAACGGTTAGCATATAGTACTCTACGCTTTCATCTACGTTGACGCCTTTTGCCTGCTCCCGCATCGCGAGTATATCTTCGGCATTTAAAACGGGTTTTATTTCTTCTAAAGGATTTCCCGCTCCAAAACGATGAAGTATGGACCTTTCTTCCTCCAACTCCGGATAACCCAGTCTTAACCTCATCAAAAACCTGTCCAATTGGGCTTCGGGCAGGGGAAAGGTGCCTTCCATTTCCACGGGATTTTGAGTCGCAAGCACCAGAAAAGGCTCTTTTAGCCGCCTGGTGACCCCGTCTACGGTGAACTGCCTTTCCTCCATAGCTTCGAGAAGGCTGGACTGGGTCCTGGGAGTTGCCCTGTTTATTTCGTCGGCAAGGAGAACATTTGTCATTATTGGCCCGGGGTTGAACACAAACTCTCCGGTCTTCTGACTGTAGATACTTATCCCTAACACATCCGCCGGCAAAAGGTCAGGAGTAAACTGAATCCTTCCGAATTCCAGGTTTAATGACCTGGCCAGAGCTTTGGCCATCAGAGTTTTGCCCACTCCCGGCACATCCTCCAGCAGCACATGACCGCCGGCTATAAGCGCCGTTAGCACCAATTCGATAACCTGAGTTTTGCCTACAATTACTTTTCCAATGTTATCCACGACAGTAAATATCCTGCGGGAAAACTCAATCCCATCCATTTTACGCAACCCTTTCCAGGTGGTCTTTCAATTCTTTTATCTTACCTTCGATTTCATTCAGCCTTTCTAAAAAGGCTTCCAGTTCTTTCAGCCTGCCCTTTATGCGGTCTTCTCCGGACTTTTTAAGCTCCACAGCCTCTCTTACCGATTCCATTATAACACCGGCGGTTTCTGCAATTTTACCTTCAAGATAATTATAATACTCCTTGAAGGTTTTTTCCATTCTTTGGGCGATGTCGTACCTCACCCGGCCGCACTGCCTATCAAATTGCTGCTGAAGCCAGTTTTTCAAACTGTTGAGGGCCATTTTTCGGGCAATAAAACCGGGGAGAAACGGAGCGATTGATAACGGCGTAGGCAAAAGATAATTCTTTTCCGGTTCCATATTGTAGTAAAAATATCCCGCTTCTTTAAAATTCTCTATTCTCGTAAAGCTCTCAAACTTTATATGAAACATGTTGGCCGTCAATTGCTTGAGTTCCATAATAATCTTTTCCACCTTTTCTCCAAGCCTTCCCGTTATTCTTGCAGACGCCTCGGCCAGGCGTTTAAGTTCCTCTTCCTTCCATGAATCTATGGCCTCAAGGGTCTTCCCGGTTATATATTCTCTGGTCTTTTCTATTAACTCTTTTAACGGCAAAGCTGCGTTGCTTTTGAAATACTCCTCCAGGGCGGCTTCCAGCTTCCTGTATTCGGAATTCTTGAATTTTTCATACTCAGCGTTGAATTGGGCAAGCAGCTCCCTGCTTTCCCCTTCAAAAATAAGCACTACATCCTTTTTCTCATCCTCTATTTCCTCTATTTTCTTTCTTAGAACCTCTATATTTTTTTCCAGGTCCTCTAGAGGAGTCTTTATTGCACTTGCTTCTAGTTCAATATCAAACCTCAACATTGATGTAAATCTCAGCGCATTGTTGCAGCTTGAAAGCAAGAGGGCCTTGCCTTTTTCCTTAGTTATGAATTCATCTAGCATTGACAAAAACTCCGGCAATCCGCTGAGCCTTAACCTATCCTCATCGTGCGTCTCCTTTGCTTCCAGCGCCATTTTGGCGGAAAGGGGAAAAATTTTGATTTCTTCGTAGCCCAACTTCTCTTTTAAAATACCACGAGCAAAATCAAGGGCCTCTTTCACATCATTTTCTTCAGTGTAATCTATCTTGTTCAGCACAAAAAAAATCCTAACGGCATGCTCCTTCACGTCTTTTAGAAATTCGTATTCATTTTGGGAAACAGGAGAATCTATGGTAAAAAGGAATATGGCTGCATCGAGTTTTGGTAGAAAATGATACGTCGTATCGGTGTTGTGCTGGTAGACAGATCCGACACCCGGTGTATCTATCAAAATTACGCCTTTTTTGAGAAACTCCGATGGATATTCTACCACTATCTCCTTTACTTTCTTTTCATTGCCCGGGTTACCCTTTTCGGTTGCGTACTTGTCCAATTCTTTAACATTTATTTCTTCCTCAGAACCGTCCAAAAAATTAACCGTCACTTTCAGCGTGGGGCCGTATTTTATTACAGTAACTACAGAAGTAAGCGGCACAACTGCGGTTGGTACTACTTTTTCTCCCAGCACTGCATTAATAAATGTGGATTTCCCTCGTTTAAATTGGCCCACAACTGCCAAGTTAAACCTATTTTTCAAAAGTTTATCTAATTCATAATCTATATCTGCGGTTATCGTTTCGTCTTTTTTATAATCGGTTATCTTTTTTGCCTCTTTTAAGCATTGGATCAACTGTTCTTTCGTTTTTTCGAAATCTAGCACTTCTTTCTCACCTCTCTTTGAAACGTAAAAAGCTCCTACAATATCTCATGATATTGTAGGAGCTATTAGCCTGAAGGCAGTTACGGTGAGCTCCATCACCTATTAACTTGCTATTATATATTATATATCTTTTTCCGATTCAGGGCAACAATATCGAAACACCTCATTTATGATCTTTATCCGAGTATTTTATTACCTCCACGTCTTCAACCGTTATCAATCCCTCTTTTACAATTTCTTTTATATGTGAGATGAATCTTTCTATTCTTTCTTCCTTATCTACAATATCCACTATGATCGGAAGGTCGCTGGATAAAACCAATACCCGTGCTGAATGAATGCGACTTTTTGCCCCAAAACCCTCTATACCCCTAACGACAGTGGCACCAGCCATACCCATTTCTCTAGCTTTTAGAACAATCGCATGATATAGCGGCTTTCCCGCATATTTGTCATTCTCGCCTATATATATCCTCACTCGTTTTGCCGGTCCTATTACATCCATTTCACACCAATCCCTTCACACCGGCTATCAAATTAATTAAATTTATTCCCAAAAAGGTCGCTACTAGCCCTCCCAGCACATTGCTCACTACATTAATCAATGCACCTTTCAAACTGCCTTCATACAACATAATCAGGGTCTCTAGAGAAAATGTTGAAAAGGTCGTAAATGCGCCCAAAAAACCTATCATTATAAAAAACTTAATAATGTTCTCAGAGACAATAAAATTCATTGAAAGAGAATACAACAATCCAAGTAAAAACGAGCCGGTCAAATTTATGAATAAAGTTCCGAAAGGAATGTCCGTGGTAATTTTATCGTTAAGCCACGCTGATAGAATATACCGGGCTAAGGCACCAAGAGCTCCTCCTATTGATATATATAAGTAGATGAGCTTTTTTTCCAATTAAGTCGACTCCTTTCCAACTTCTACTTCGTCTTTTTTTGCAGATATCACAAAGACTCCTGTGGAGCGAAATCCCCAGCAGGAGTCTTCTTCCTCTTACTTCATGAAAAGCGGTGCGAACACCAGAGATACAATGGTCATGAGTTTTATCAATATATTCAGAGAAGGTCCAGCGGTATCTTTGAACGGATCTCCCACCGTATCTCCTACTACGGCTGCTGCATGAGTCGGCGTGCCCTTTCCGCCGTAATTTCCTTCTTCTATATACTTTTTAGCGTTGTCCCAGGCACCGCCGGAGTTAGCCATCTGAATCGCAATCATAACGCCGGTAACCAGGGCACCCGCAAGGAGCCCCCCTAACGCCTCTTTGCCGAAAATGAAACCTACCGCTAAAGGTGCGGCAACAGCCATGAGACCCGGAATTATCATTTCCCTGAGGGCCGCCTGCGTGCTTATGTCCACACACCTTGCGTATTCAGGCTTGGCCTTTTCTTCCATTATGCCCGGGATTTCCCTGAACTGCCGGCGTACCTCTTCTATCATCTGATAAGCAGCCTTACCTACCGCCTCCATGGTCATGGCAGAAAACAGATACGGCAACATGCCTCCTATGAAAAGCCCAACTATAACATCTGCCCGAAGGAGGTTTATCCCCTCAGTTAATCCTGCTGCCGTGGTGTACGCTGAAAATAGAGCCAGCGCCGTCAGCGCCGCCGAACCGATGGCAAACCCTTTCCCCATAGCCGCCGTCGTGTTACCTACTGCATCCAATTTGTCGGTTATCTTTCTGACCGATGGGTCGAGCTCGGCCATTTCCGCAATACCGCCAGCGTTATCGGCTATGGGACCGTAAGCATCAACAGCTACAGTCATTCCCGTGGTAGACAGCATACCTATGGCCGCCAGTGCTATGCCGTAAAGCCCAGCAAATTTATAAGATATTATAACCGCCAGCGCAATAAATAACACAGGAAGGCCGGTGCTTTTCATTCCTACAGCCAATCCAGTTATAATGTTGGTAGCAGGGCCAGTTTGAGAAGCTTTGGCTATCTCTTTAACTGGGTTATAACTCGAAGAAGTATAGTACTCGGTGAGCATTCCAATGATAATACCAACTATAATACCAGAAGCCACAGCATAAAAGGCATTAATTTCGTTTAAGAAATAAACGCTCAGCAATAAAGTTGCCACAATCACAAGTATGCCGCTGGCAAAGGTACCGTTCCTTAAAGCCTTTTGCGGGTCGGCTCCTTCTCCTGTTCTTACGAACATCGTCCCTATTATAGAGCTAAGTACGCCGGCCGCCGCCACCAGCATTGGGAAAATTATGCCCTTTATACCGTAAGGCTGTCCTGTAACGGTGCTAACGGCCACGGCGCCGATTGCCATACCGGATACTATCGAGCCTACGTACGACTCGAAAAGGTCGGCTCCCATACCTGCTACATCTCCTACGTTGTCACCTACGTTGTCCGCTATTACCGCGGGATTTCTCGGGTCATCTTCAGGGATGCCTGCCTCAACCTTTCCTACCAGGTCTGCCCCGACATCTGCAGCTTTGGTGTAAATTCCTCCTCCGACCCTGGCAAATAGGGCAATAGAACTCGCCCCTAAGGCAAAGCCGTTTATCACGTCGAAGCTCTTTACATTCGACGGGTCTCCGAAAACAAAGTAAAGTATCCCAAGTCCCAATATTCCCAATCCAACGACCGACATTCCCATAACCGCGCCGCCCGAAAATGCTATAGAAAGGGCCTTATTCATTCCCTCCCGCGCGGCATCTGCCGTCCTCACATTAGCCCTAGTTGCCACGTTCATTCCTATAAACCCCGCAAGAACCGATGCCACTGAACCGGTTATGTAGCTTATGGCAGTCTGCCAGTTTATAAAAAAGCCAATTATAAGGAACATAACTAATACAAAAATCACTAAAGTCCGGTATTCTCTGAATAGAAAAGCCATGGCGCCTTCATGAATCGCGTCAGATATTTCCCTCATTTTTGCGGTACCTGCTGGACTTTTGATGATTCTAATAGCAAGCAGGTAGGCGAATAACAGCGCAAGCAATCCCGCAAGGGGCGCAAGTACTATTAAATTTTCCATCAGTCTCCCCCCACAAAGTCTGTTATTTTAAAACTACCATCATTAAGATGGATAGTCCAAGGAAAGCTACTGCTAAAATTTCCGTAAACTTTGCCAATTTGTCATCAATACCCTTTTTCTTCCCGAAAAAAACCTCCGCTCCACCTGAAATAGTTCCTGAAAGGCCGGTACTCTTCCCTGATTGCAAAAGGACTGTAGCTATAAGTCCTATGCAAATAAGAACGTATATCATTGAAAAAACGATGCGAAAAGCCTGCACCTCCTGCACCCCCTTTTTCAATTAACGAATGTAATTTTATCACAATATGCCTAAAAACTCAATATTGCCAGCCGTCTTATGAAAAGGCAAATAAAGAAAACCCTTCACTATAAAAAGGGCCTGCAAAAATATTAATCACTATTCTTTGTCCGCAGTAGACTTGTTTTCGAAGACGATTTCCTCTTTTTCCCCGTTTTCTTTTTCAATCTGAATGGTACAGCGAGTAACCAATGCCGCTATCACTCCTATGGCGGCAAGATAAGGAGCCAATATAGCACCAATAGCACCAACGGTTACTGGAATCTCAAGCAGTACCATGTCGCCGTGTTTTATTCTCAAACGGGTCACATTTCCCTTTCGTATCAGTTCCTTAATTTTTTCCAAAAGTTTATTCCCCTTAGCGCTAAGGTTGCCAAACTTTAAAAAATCCTTTTCCCCTTCTTCCTCTAAAATTATCAATGCTTTAACCACATCGCCGCCAGCAGCTTCCAAAGCTTCCTTAGCTTTGCGGTAACTGCAGCCCGTCCTTTCCCTCAATAAGTCAATTTTTTCTAGATTTATTTCCATTTTTTCGACCTCCTTCACATTTATTCTACCTCACAAAAGGCCATTTATGCAATAAAAAGGTATAAAAAGCCCCCCTAGAAGGGGAGCTCGTTTATTTTTTCTTTATATTGTAGAAGGCTGCAATTCCAGGGTATTGTGCCGCCGCGTCCAGTTCCTCTTCTATTCTTAGAAGCTGGTTGTATTTTGCAACTCTATCCGTTCTGGAAGGAGCTCCCGTCTTTATCATACCAGCGTTGACTCCTACCACCAAATCCGCAATTGTAGTGTCCTCCGTTTCACCAGACCTGTGAGAGACTACGGCGGTATACCCTGCCCTTTCGGCCATCTTAATGGCATCCAAGGTTTCGGTGAGAGTGCCTATTTGGTTGAGCTTAATCAAAATAGAGTTGGCCACTCCCAGTTCTATTCCTTTTGAAAGCCTTTCAGTATTGGTGACAAAAAGGTCATCTCCAACTAACTGGATTTTCTTACCAATCGCCTGGGTAAGGAGCTTCCACCCCTCCCAATCATCTTCTGCCATACCATCCTCAATGGATATGATTGGATATTTTTCAACTAGCCTTACATAATAATCTACCATTTCAGCAGGTGATAACTCTAAACCCTCACCACTCAACTTGTACTTTCCATCTGAAAAGAACTCAGAAGCTGCTGGATCTAAAGCAATATAAATATCCTTTCCGGGTGTATAGCCGGCCTTTTCGATAGCCTCAATTATATATTTTATAGCATCTTCATTGGAGGAAAGGTCCGGCGCAAATCCACCTTCATCGCCTACAGTAGTGCTTAGCCCTTTTTCTGAAAGGACTTTCTTCAAAGTGTGGAATGTCTCCGCGCCCATTCTAAGGGCATGTGCAAAATTTTCAGCCCCTACCGGCATTATCATAAATTCCTGAAGGTCCACATTATTATCTGCATGTTTTCCCCCGTTTAAGATATTCATCATAGGAATGGGAAGCGTCTTCGCATTCGTTCCTCCAATATAGCGGTAAAGAGGTATACCGAGGTAGTTTGCAGCCGCTTTTGCAACAGCCAGAGAAACTCCTAAGATGGCGTTAGCCCCTAACTTTGACTTATTTTTTGTGCCGTCTAGCTCTATCAGAAATTCATCTATCGCCACTTGATCGAGGGCATCCATTCCTTCAAGTTCTGGCGCTATTATCTCGTTTACATTTTCTACAGCTTTCAAAACACCTTTTCCTTTGAACCTTTTCGGGTCATTGTCCCTCAGTTCCACAGCCTCAAACTGCCCCGTAGAAGCTCCCGAAGGTACTGCAGCCCTTCCCAATGTGCCGTCTTCGAGGATGACCTCTACTTCTACTGTGGGATTTCCTCGAGAGTCCAAAATTTCCCTTGCAAATACATTGGCAATTATTGACATAAAATCACTCCTCCGTTTTATAATTTTTTTCTATTAGAGAGCTTCCTGTCATTTCCTCTGGTTTTTCTATCCCCAATAGCTCCAACATGGTCGGCGCCACATCAGCCAATATCCCCGGCCGGAGCCTGTATTTCCTGTCGCTCACCAGGATGAAAGGCACAGGGTCGCTGGTATGAGCCGTATGCGCTTCGCCCGTCTCGTAGTCCACCATTTTTTCCGCATTGCCGTGGTCCGCGGTGATTATGACCGTCCCGTTCTTTCTGATAACGGCATCCACCACCCGTCCCATACACTGGTCCACCGCCTCTATAGCTTTAACCGCGGCTTCGTAAACGCCCGTGTGGCCTACCATGTCTGGATTTGCATAGTTCATTATGATTACATCGTATACGTCTTCGTTTATCTTATTTATAACCGTATCCGTCACTTCATAAGCGCTCATTTCCGGCTTTAAGTCGTAGGTGGCAACTTTCGGAGAAGGTATCAATATCCTCTCTTCGCCGGGGAATGGCTTTTCTATCCCACCGTTAAAAAAGAACGTCACGTGGGCGTACTTTTCTGTCTCTGCTATACGAAGCTGCTTTAATCCCTCTTTAGATATGACTTCGGCAAAAATGTTATTCATCGACAAGGGTTCATAAGCGACCTTTGCATTTTTAACTTTTGCATCGTACTGCGTCATGCATACGAAATTGACAAAGAAAAATCCCCTTTTCCTTGCGAACCCCTGAAAGTCCTCTTCACAAAAAGCATACGTCAGTTGCCGCGCCCTATCCGGCCTGAAGTTGAAAAATATTATGGAATCCCCTTCTTCCACTGTCGCAATAGGTTTACCGCTTCCATCGACGATAACCGTAGGAATTACAAACTCGTCGGTCTCGCCCCTTTTATAGGCTTCTTGTAGAGCTTCCATTGCACTTCTTGCCTTGAGCCCTTCCCCCAAAACCATAGCGTTATAAGCTTTCTCGGTTCTTTCCCATCGGCGGTCCCTATCCATAGCGTAATACCTTCCAGCAATCGTAGCTATTTTGCCAATACCAATTTTCGACATTTCGTTTTCGAGTCTTTCGATGTAAATGGCCGCATTAGCAGGTGGAACGTCCCTCCCGTCGAGGAAGGCGTGGACGTAGACCCTTTTCATGTCTTTCCTGCGGCAAAGTTCCAAAAGGGCTATGAGATGGTCTATGTGGCTGTGGACCCCACCATCGGACAAAAGACCCATTAGGTGTAAAGCCTTGCCGGCTTCGCGTGCCTGCCTTACGGCATTTACGAGTTTTTCGTTTTCGAAGAATCTACCGCTTTTTATGTCTTCGCTTATTCGGGTAAACTCCTGATACACTATGCGCCCCGCTCCGAGGTTTAAATGTCCCACTTCGGAGTTTCCCATCTGGCCTTCGGGCAGTCCCACCGCAAGGCCGCTAGATTCCAACACGGTGTTCGGAAAATGCCTTAAAAGTCGGTCGAAATTGGGGGTGCGGGCGTTTAAAATTGCGTTACCCTGTACATTTTCATTTATGCCCCACCCGTCCAATATTATGAGTACAAGAGGTTTTTTCGCCACTTTGTTCAACTCCTAACCGCGATTGTATGTAGCTATTTGGTAAAAAGCCTTTGCATCAAGGCTTGCACCACCTACCAGAGCTCCATCTATATCCGGCTGAGCCATTAGGTCCTTAATATTGTCCGGTTTTACACTTCCGCCGTAAAGTATGCGGATATCCTGTGCAACGTTGCCGTAAAGTTTACAGAGCTTTTCCCTTATAGCCCCTATAACCTCCTGAGCATCGGAAGGCAGGGCTACTTTTCCCGTGCCTATGGCCCAGATGGGCTCGTAGGCAAAAATCAACTTGCCTCCATCTTCAATTTGGACTTCCCAAATCGCTTTTTCCACCTGACTTAAAACAACAGAAAGGGTCTCGCCTTTTTCCCTTTGTTCCAAACTCTCCCCTACGCAGATAATAGGGACTATCCCATACTTTACCGCCGATTTTACCTTCTTGTTTACAGTATCGTCGGTCTCTGCAAAATATTGGCGGCGCTCAGAGTGGCCTATTATCACGTAATCGCAAGGGATTTCTTTCAGCATGGGAGGAGAAATTTCGCCTGTAAAAGCGCCCTTGTCCTCCCAGTGCATGTTTTGCGCCCCCAACTTTATAGCGCTTCCTTTGAGTTTTTCAAAAGCTGCATAAAGGCTGGTAAAAGGAGGGAATATAGCTATTTCTATTTCTGAGGGAATATCTTTTGCAAGGGGGAGAAAGTCTTCAAGAAACTCCAACGTTTCCTTTACGTTCTTATGCATTTTCCAGTTGCCTGCAAAAAGCGGAGTCCTCGACATGCCCTTCACTCCTATCATTTGTCATTTAAAACTGCAACTCCCGGCAATTCCTTTCCTTCCAAAAACTCCAGCGAAGCTCCGCCGCCTGTCGATATGTGAGTCATAGCATCGGCAAAGCCTAACTGCTCCACCGCAGCCGCCGAATCTCCTCCGCCGACGATAGTTACAGCGCCGGATTCCGCCATAGCTTTTGCCACGGCAAGGGTACCTTTCGCAAAATCCTTTATTTCGAAAACGCCCATCGGTCCATTCCACACTACAGTTTTTGCCTCTTTTATCACTTTTGCAAACTTGTCGCGAGTTACTTCACCAATATCTACGCCTATCATGTCATCGGGTATTTGGCTTACAGGGACCGTCCTGTATTCAACTCCTTCTTTCACTTCAGGAGCCACCACCACGTCATCCGGCAGCAGAGCTTTTACTCCTTTTTCTTCAGCTTCTTTTAAAAGGTCCTTCGCGAGTTCTATTTTGTCCTCTTCAAGGAGGGACCTGCCGATATTATACCCCAATCCTTTCAGGAAGGTAAAAGCCATCCCTCCGCCTATTAGTAGATAGTCCACTTTGCTTAAGAGATTCCTTATGACGCCTATCTTATCGCTTACTTTTGCTCCACCCAAAATTGCAACAAACGGCCTTTCTGGTGCTTCAAGGGCCTTACCCATAATTTCTATTTCCTTTTTCATCAAAAACCCCGCACCCGCAGGCAAAAACTCAGCTACTCCTGCCGTAGAGGCGTGAGCCCTGTGGGCTGTGCCAAAAGCATCATTTATATATATGTCGGCAAGCCTTGCAAGTTTTTCTGCAAATTCCCTGTCGTTGGCCTCCTCTTGTGCATAAAACCGGACGTTTTCAAGAAGCATTACGTCTCCGGGTTTCATAGAAGCTACGGCTTTTTCCACCTCTTCACCTATGCAATCCCCGGCCATAACGACATTTTTTCCCAAAAGCTCTGAAAGTTTTCTCGCCACGGGCGCCAGGCTGTACTTGGGGTTTTTCTTTCCCTTGGGCCTTCCCAAATGGGATGCCAGTATAACTTTCGCACCATTTTTAATAAGGTACTGGATGGTGGGCAACGTTGCTCTTATTCGGGTATCGTCTGTGATATTTCCCTTTTCGTCCATTGGAACGTTAAAGTCTACCCTCACCAGAACCCTTTTGCCGTTGACGTCAAAATCTTCAACGGTCTTTTTATTCACCTAGACTTCCCCCTTCCAACTCTATAAGTTTTCTCGCAGCTCCCTCGTCGGTAATGAGAGCTGTCGGACAGTGATATTTTAAAAAAGCCCTTATGGCTGGTGCTTTTTTTGCACCTCCCGCCACCGATATTACTTTTCGTACATTTTTTAAATCCGCAATGCTGAGCCCTGCGCTAGTTGTGGTAAATACTACCCTTCCTTCACTGTCAAAGTAATATCCGAAAGCTTCTGCAACAGCTCCTTTTTTTAAAATTTCCTCTATGATACTTTCATCAAGACCTCGCCTTCGAGCCATTTCTTCAGCCCTTCCGATGCCGTGAATCACAACATCGGCATTTTTAATTAGAGATAACACTTCTCTTATGCGCGGTTCGCTGGTTATGGACTCCATCGCTTCAGGTCCCAGGTTATCCGGGACATAAAGCAACCTGTATCGAGCCCCCAGCCGTTCTGCCAACTCCGCTGCTATGGTATTGGCCTGAATTTCTACTTTTTCACCAAGACCACCTCTTGCTGCAACTACTACCACATCCTCAAATCCCTCAAGTCGGGGCATGCCTTTGGGTACTTGAGCCATAGTGGTTCCACCAGTTACAGCCACGATATCCCCGTTTTTCAAAAAAGACTTCAGATAAGAGGCAGCCTCTTTTCCCATAAGATTTTTGACAGTCTCATCTACATCCGAATCGCCCGGTGCAATTATCACCTCTTCGCATCCAAATCTTTCTTTAATCCTATCGGCAATAAAGTTTAATCCTTTCATAAAGTATACGAAATTCTCAAGGCAATTTATAAGTGCCTCTCCTTCTCTTGAAACCTTCATCCCTTTCGGTTCAATTTCTAGCAAACCCAATTCTTCTAATCGCTTAACCTCCGTCCTCAGGGACCTTTCCGAAAGGGACATTACAGAGGAAAGAGCTCTTCGGCCTATCGGCTGATTGTAATAAATATTTTTTAGAATCTCAAATCTCTGCTCAACTACATGTGCCATCTCTGGAGCAATCTTTTTAAGGAGGTTTGCAATTTCTTCCATTCAATGCGGTCTCCTTTTAAGCAAAATAGCCCAAAAGGGCTATTTTGCTTTATAGTCCCTTCTCCGCTATATATTTCACTAAATCCATCACACGGCAGGAATAACCCCATTCGTTGTCGTACCAGGCTACTACCTTTACCAAATCGCCTTCCATCACCATGGTGGAAAGTCCGTCCACTATTGAGGAAAGCTCTGACCCTTTGAAGTCCATGGAGACCAAAGGTTCCTCGGTATAACCCAGAATCCCTTTCATGGGGCCTTCAGCTGCAGCTTTTAGTGCCTGGTTCACTTCGTCTACCGTCACGCTTTTTTCCACTACCGCAGTAAAATCCACTATCGATACGGTGGGAGTCGGAACCCTCAGGGCAAAACCATTTAATTTGCCTGCAAGTTCGGGTATTACCAAAGCTACAGCTTTTGCAGCACCTGTCGTTGTCGGGATTATATTTAACGCCGCAGCCCGCGCTCTTCTCAAATCTTTGTGGGGAAGATCTAAAATCCTCTGGTCGTTGGTATAAGAGTGAACCGTATTCATAAGCCCTTTTTTAATCCCAAAGTTATCCATCAAAACCTTCACTACTGGTGCAAGGCAGTTTGTGGTGCAGGAAGCATTGGAAATTACGTTATGTTCTTTGGGATTATATTTTTCGTGGTTTACCCCCATAACGATGGTGATATCCTCGCCCTTAGCCGGAGCGGATATAATAACTTTTTTAGCTCCGCCGCCGTCGATGTGTTTTACAGCCTTATCTTTTGAGGTAAAAACACCTGTTGACTCTACAACTATATCTACACCTACATCCTTCCAAGGAATATTAGCAGGGTCTTTTTCGGCAAATACCTTTATTTCTTTTCCGTTTACTACAATCGCATCTTCTTTTGCGGCAACCTCGCCTTCAAACCTGCCGAAAACTGAATCGTATTTCAAAAGATGAGCTAAGGTAGCTGCATCGGTAAGGTCGTTAATGGCCACTATTTCTATGTCAGGATGATTTTTAAGTGCGGCCTTGAAAGAATTTCTACCTATCCTTCCAAACCCGTTGATTCCAACCTTAATACCCATGAAAAATCCTCCTTCGATTGCGTTTTTTAATATTTTGTCTCATTTTAATTAATTTAATTTATTTCCAACGATCACCTCCCGGGATATTTTTTGTCCCTATGTTATATTTTACGTCCCGCGTATTTTAAAAAAAATTACCAAAAAGGTTCTTGCATAATATATTATATATAATTCCACGCATACCATTCAATACCTTCTTTTAAAATATTAATATCTTTTCCTTTTTGCCGAAGAAGGTATTCCAAGCTGTTCCCTGTATTTTGCCACGGTGCGCCTTGATATCCTTATACCTTTCTTTTTCAAGTCATCGGCTATCATCTGATCGCTCAAGGGGTTATAAGGGTCTTCATTAGAAATCATCTCTTTTAACATTTTCTTTATGGTCTCAGCGCACGTCGAAGACCCGTTTTCATTTTCCAGGCCGTTTTGGAAGAAAAATTTCAGTTCAAAAACCCCTCTAGGTGTTTGGACATATTTGCCGCTTATCGCTCTGCTGACGGTAGATTCATGCACCCCCACAACATCTGCTATCTGTTTTAAAGTGAGGGGTTTTAAACCCGATATGCCTTTTTCTAAAAAATCGCGCTGCACTTCCACGATGGCCTTTATAACTTTATAAAGAGTCATCCGCCGCTGTTCTAGGCTTTTTATGAGCCAGAGGGCCGCTTCCAGTTTTCTTGTCAGAAACTTGGAAGTCAAAGACTCCTTATCTTCCGACATTAGCAAGGACCTGTAATATGGGTTAATTGAGAGCCTCGGAGTTACCGAATCGTTCATTATTACCACATACTCATTGCCGACTTTTTCTATAACCGCATCTGGTATTACATACTGGATTTCGTTAGCCGACGAAAAGTTCCTCGCCGGTTTGGGGTCTAAGCTCAGCACTATATCTTTTAGTTCCTGAACTTTAGAAAGCGGCACATTTAGCTTTTCTGCTATTCTCGTGTACCTTGCTTCCGCCAAGTCTTCTAAATGATGTTTTATTAATTCATTCAATTTGTGGTCTTTAATTCCTTTATGTTCTACCTGAATCAAGAGACATTCCTGTAGGTTCCTTGCGCCAACACCAGGAGGGTCAAGGGTTTGGACTACTTTTAAGGCTTTTTCCACCTCTTCCTCGCGAACTCTTAAAATCCTTGCTGCCTCCTGCACGCTCACCGCAAGATATCCATTTTTATCTAGATTTCCTATCAGGAATTCTCCTATTTTAAAAATTTTTTTGTCGGCAACTGCTAAGCGAAGCTGCATCAAAAGATATTCTTGCAGTGTCTGGTTAGCAGAGACAAAATTTTCAAAACTCGTCTCCTCTTCTTTTCTCTCCTTGGGAAATCTCAGAAAATCCCAATCGAAATAATCCTGCAAGTATTCTTCCCACTCTATAGTGTCCTCGTTCGCCTTACCTTCATCAACCCTCATTCCGTCTTCCGAAAAGGCCATATATTCATCCTCTTCTTTATCTAAAAGAGGATTATTCAACAGCTCTTGCTCTATATAGTCGCAAAGTTCCAGACTGGATAACTGAAGTATCGTTATCGCTTGTCTCAACTCCGGAGTCATCAAAAGCTTTTGGGTCTGAGAAAGGGTAAGACTATAATTCATTTGCATAATTTGAGCCCCCTAAGCCCATAAAATCCAAAAAAACAGATTATTATTTATTATATTCGACAAGAATATCAATCTTACCTCTTTTGCAAATATACATTTATTGAACAATTTTTTTTAAAATTAAAGCGAAATATTATATAACACACTTTTAATTTTATTATATCATAAAATAAAAAAGAGGGGGAGGACCCAAAATTAATCTCTCCCCCTCCGCCTTTTAATGGGTTTCTACGTCCCTCGCACCGTTTTGCCTCATTATGTCTGCCGCCTTTTGTACTTTTTGATCGTGGGTGCGGACTGCTGCCAAAATCTTACCTCTTTTAACTTCTTCTTCATAATAACGGCCTCTCTCCTCCGGAATACCCCAGTCTAAAAGTCCGCCAGCTATTCCACCAGTTGCAGCACCCGATAGCATTCCCGCTATAGGCCCTGCCGCAACTATGGGCCCAAGTCCTGGTATTGCCAAAGCTCCGGCTCCAACCGCAAGTCCTGCTAAGCCTCCTAAAATTCCTCCAGTAGTAGTACCATCCGCTATCGTGTCCATGTTCATCGTTTCATCATTCCCGTTTCCTCTCTTCGTGCCTTTCGCAACCACCGAGATCTCATTGGTATCAAAACCAGAATTTCTCATCTCGTTTACTGCTTTCTCGGCCTGCTGACGGTTTTCAAAAACTCCTATAACAGTCTTAGCCATTTTTATACCTCCTCCTAGCTTTTCACAGTTTTATTGTCTCCTCATTTTTCATCGCTAATACACACATTTTTTTATGCAAAAAGGAAAAAAATAAAATTAAGGTATATATAAGTTCTAGGAGGAGGACATAATGTTGGACCAATTCTTTCAAGACATTCAAAACATAGCTGATGTCGTCAGAGATCAGCATATATCAACGGAGCAGCAGATTAAAAGTTCTCTTTCACAGGCATCTTGCAACATGATGGACTCCAGACGCTTAGAAAATATACTAAATAGCGCAAAAAAGCTGGAACAGTTGGCAAAAATGGGGTTTTCCAATATACAGGCCAATGCCCCACAGTTCAAAAATATATTGGAAAGCATGGAAAAGCAGTGCCACGAGCAGCAGGTGGCCATTGATATGCAGGTAATTCAGGCGATGCAGCAGGCCATATCGGCTCTGGCAAGGGCTCAAAATGCCCTTTTACAAAGTCAAGCAATAGACAAAGTATTTGAGACCATAACAAAGTGCGATGATTCTCTTTCACAAATCGAAAAAGCTTCCAGTTCAATTACCCAATAATTATTCAAATTCTTCCATTATCGCAACTCCCGAGCTTGTACCTATTCTGGTAGCTCCTGCATCGAGCATCTGCAATGCGGTTTTTAGATCCCTTATTCCGCCGGAAGCTTTTATCCCCATTTTGCCTTCAACTAACTTGGATATCAGCCGTACGTCTTCTACAGTGGCCCCCCCAGGGCCAAAACCAGTAGAGGTCTTCACAAAATCCGCTTTCGCATCCATGCAAAGTTTTACAGCAGTAACCTTTTCATTTTCCGTAAGATAACACGTTTCGATGATAACTTTAACTATAGTTTCAGGGTTTGCTTCCTTTGCCGCCTGTACAACTCCTTCAATGTCCTCTTTCACCGCATAATAATCTCCGCTTTTTAAATATCCAAGATTTATAACCATGTCCACCTCAGAAGCTCCGGCTTCAACAGCTTTTTTTGCTTCAAACGCCTTAACTTCTGGTGATATAGCCCCAAGAGGGAATCCCACGGTTGTTCCAACTTTCACATCGCTTCCCGAAAGTTTTTCGGCGGTGTAGCTCACATAACAGGGACTCACACACACTAAGTAAAAGCCGTATTTTTTTGCTTCTTCGCAGAGCTTGTCGATATCATCATAAGTAGCCGTAGGTTTTAAAAGAGTTTGGTCTATAACTTTTGCCAATTGTTCTTTCGTTATCATTAAAAAACCCCCTTTAAAAGATAATTTCCCAAAGGAATCCAGAGTTAGTTTTAAATATTCGGCAATACTTTTTAATAAGTTTCCATATTTTATTTTATCAAACATTGAACTTATCATGAATTTTTAATAAAATAATGTGCCGTCAACCTGTCATCAGACATCGAGGATTATTCGAATTCTGCCCTCCGAGCGAGTACTCATTTCCCGAGGCGATGTTTCATCACTTCCGTAGTCCCTACCCCAACACTAAGGAACTCGCGCCTTTAGCCGGGGCTCCCCTTATGTCCCTATAAATAATACCCTCTCGGGGAGAGCGGCGTTAGCACCACCGCCATCGCTACAAGATATAGCTTTTGCCCCAAAGCGTTGACAACCAAAATTCCTCATGAATAAATTGCCGCTCGCAAGTTCCAGTATGGGGAGGGGATGAAGATGCTTTGGAATTGCTTTCTGGCTTTTTTGTTAAATGCAATGTACACTTCCCTTCACACTTTAAAAACCATAATGATAAGCCGAAAGATACTAAAACCCGCTTATCTAATAGTATTTCTTGAAGCTATAGTAACAGCTTTAGGTTTCCAACTAATTTCACAAAACAGACAAATTCTCTTACTGCTTGCCTTTTCTTTTGGAAGGGTGGCTGGCGTATGGCTTGGCCACTTTATTGAAGACATCATGGGAATAGGTGTAGTAGAAGTCTCTGTTTTTGCTAAAAAAGAAAAAGCCAAAAAAATCGCAGATTCTTTAAGAGATATGGGATATTCGGTAACAACCCATAAAGGTTATGGCTATGGCGGAGCCGAACGATTTTCAATAAATATTACAATTATAAGAAAAGAGCTGCCCCTATTAAAAGAACTTCTGAAAAGATATGGTTATGAAGAAGCCACCATGGTCGTAAGGGAAGTTGAAGCAGTAAGCGGCAAAATTTGCGTAACCAACAAATCTAAGGAAAGAAAAATGTTAAAAAAACCTCTCTTTAAAATGTTCAATCAAACCTCTGCTTAATTATTTTAAAATCCCGCCTTTTGTTCCCAAATTTAATACCTATTATATTGATTTCTACGACTTTAAAATTATACCTGCTTCTGAACAAAAATATTTATTTTGCATGAAGGAATCTGCCATTTTTTGTAGTATTTTAACAGTAATAAATACCATTTTTATTAAAGGAGGGGATAGAGATGGATTCTTTAAAACTTATCATTCAAAAGGATGACTGGAAAAAAGAAAAGCACGTCCCAGTCATAGAGATAAAAGGACCAACTAAAAAAGGCGAGCCAATAGACGTATATCTTTGCGTCGGGAAAGAAATCCCTCACCCGAATACCACTGAACATCACATCAGGTGGATAAAACTATTTTTCCAGCCCGATGGCGAAAAATTCACCATTCACCTGGGAACCTACATGTTTGAAGCTCATGCTGAATCAACAGAAGGACCCAACAAGGGTTCTGCAAAATGCGAACCTTACGTGTATACCCGCGTGATTTTGGAAAAACCAGGTTCGTTGACCGCCTTAAGCTACTGCAACATCCACGGCCTATGGGAGAATTCACTGAGAGTAGATTTTGAAAATTAATATAAGGCCTTAGGGTAAAAAGTTTACCCTAGGGCCTTACTTTTTTAGGACATTGCGGATTTTTAGACTTCTCGGCCAACATATGCCATTACTTTCATTCGCACATTCATCAAAATAGAGAAAAATATTTCAGCGATTGCAAAACTGATAAAAGTTTAAAAGCATGGATATCCTATATAAAGCACATATTATAAACATGAGGTGAATCTAAATGACTGAAATTTACTTAAACCTAGGGCAGGAAATCAACTATTTCGACATTAATTCTCTTAAGAGGAGACTCCAGTCGATAAAGCCTGGAGAAGAAATCGTCATCCGTATGGAAGCTACAGATGCGCATCAAGCCGACCTTATAGTGGAAGAGTTGAAGAATCAGGGCTTCGATTACCAGCCTCACGGCGGTCATTCGGGAGAATACTTCCTGATAGCCAAGAAAAAAGGCTGAAGTCATAAATTTAGATCTATATAAGGATGCTCCCCGACAATCGGGGAGTTTTTTTCTTTCCAACAGAACCCATTAAAATAAAACTTAATATAATTATAGTAGACTCGAAGGAAGGAGGGTTAATTTTGATGAGTGAGTATCCGAACTACCCCAGCTATAATGGTTGCCCCGATTATCACGACCATCACGAACATCATAACCACGACTATAATGACCACCAATACGACCACTGCAACTTCGACATGATCGAAGCCGAGATGATGTCCATGTACGATCCGCTCTGCCATGAGATAATGCATCACGTTCGGATGGTATGCGACAGGTACGATGACCCATGGAGATGCCCTTGTCCCACCCGGGAGATGGTGGAGCGCTGGTGCGATGAAGTTTTATATTCGTGGTCCCCGTCGTGGTATTCTGCCGAAGCAGAAACCCAGCAGTTTGGAAGAAGGCCGCTGCGCTCACTAGTGCTTGCCCTATTAATATTTGAATTACTGCGCAGAAGGCGCAGAATATATAGATGAGGTGAAAGGAGAGGGAAACCCCAATTATAACTACCATCCCTCTCCTTTTCGTTTACTAGAAAAAATTATTAGGTTATTTCCGGGGAAATATTACCTTCTTTCTCTATCTCCCAATAATTTTATGTAAAAATAGTATTGGAGAGAAAATAGATTCGTTGCAATTTACTACTAAAATTTGTTAAAATAATATAGTCCTAATAATTTCTAAAAGTTAAACTTGTTATTCAATTTGCCTATTACGAGGAGGGGTTTTGTTGAATCTCCTGTTAGAAGCTCGAAATTTATACAAGGTATACAAGATGGGAGAGGTTTATGTCGAGGCCTTAAAGGGCGTAAGCTTCGAATTGTTAGAAGGTGAACTAGTCGTCGTGCTCGGTCCGAGCGGTTCAGGAAAGAGTACTATACTTAATATTATAGGGGGCATGGACAGACCAACAAAAGGAGAGCTTTTTTTTTTATTGGCAAGCCTTTGCATAATGCTGATTTAAGGAAGCTCACATTCTATCGCAGGAATGAAGTTGGATTTGTCTTTCAATTTTACAATCTCATGCACAATCTAACCGCTTTGGAAAACATACTTCTTTCAGTTCAGATAGCTAAAAACCCGCTTTCGGCTGAAGAATTGTTAAAGAAAGTTGGTCTTTACGATAGGAAGAACCACTTCCCCTCCCAACTTTCCGGGGGAGAGCAGCAAAGGGTAGCAATAGCTAGAGCTATGGCAAAAAACCCAAGGATGCTGCTTTGCGATGAACCTACGGGTGCTCTAGATTATAAGACAAGCATTCAGGTGTTGAGGCTACTCAAGGACTTTTGCGATATATATTCAAAGACAGTGGTGATAATAACTCACAACACCGCTATTTCACGGATTGCCCATAGAATATTTTATTTGAAAGACGGCAGGCTGGACAAAATTGAAGTAAACGAAAACCCACTGCCTCCAGAGAAGGTGATTTGGTAATGTTAAGACAAAAAATGTTAAGGGACTTAAAAGAAAATAAAGGGTCTTATATTGCGTGTACTACAATAATTTTCCTGGGACTTATGATTTTTATTTCTCTAACTATTGTAGTACAAAATCTGAGAATATCCCAAAAGACATTTTACAAAGAACTGAACTTCGCCGATGGTTTTATAAGATTGCGCGGAATTCCTTCGGGCGAGGTAAAGCGACTCGAAAGCATTAAAGGAATACAAAAGGTACAGGGGCGCATGGTAAAAGATGTAATAGTACTAATGCCAGGTACGAGCGACAATGTATACTTAAGACTTGTTTCTGTTGACCCGAATCAAAAAGATCCCATAAACGGTGTCCTCCTCATTAAGGGTTTACATCTTGAAGATGATTCGTTGAGCATATGGGTTGACAGCAAATTTTTCAAAACACATAACCTAAAAATTGGCAACAAAATTCAGATTATAGCAAGTGGAAAGGTAAGAGAGCTTTCAATAGCGGGCTCGGGAGATAGCCCAGAATTCGTATACGCCCTTCGCACGGCATCTGATCTTTATCCTTCGCCGGAAACTTTCGGAATCGCTTTTATGCCTATAAAATCCATGAAAAAGCTTTTCCCTAATGATAACCTGTTTAATGAAATTGTATTTACTTTAAAGCCAGAAACCGACTTTGAAAAAGTGAAAGAAGAGTTGGAGAAAAATCTTTCAAAGTACGGCATAGAGAGCATTATTCCCCGCTCTGAACAACTGAGCCATCTTCTCCTTGACATGGAGCTCCAAAGTGTAGAATCGATGTCCCGAGCGATGCCTCTACTTTTTCTTTCTATTGCAGGTGTAATTTTATACATAACCCTAAAGAGACTTATAGAACAACAGCGAGTGCAAATAGGGATTTTAAAGGCTATGGGATATACCTCTAGAGAAATCCTATTACACTACATGTCTTATGCTATTTTTCTGGGGTTCGTAGGAGGATTCTCAGGAAGCTTGTCGGGAGCTTTCCTTTCCTTCCCATTGGCGTCGATGTACAGCAATTTTTTTAATCTCCCTAACCTTAAGGGAAATTTTTCTCCCACATTAATATTTTGCGGTATATTGCTTTCTCTTTTAACCTCGCTCATTGCTGGATATCAAGGGTGTAAGAAAGTTCTAGTACTTGAGCCTGCCGAAGCTATGCGTCCTCCTACTCCACCCTATGGAAAAAAAATCTTTTTGGAAAATATAAGATTACTTTGGAAAGTCCTAACGGTTCAGGAAAAAATGGCGGTCAGGAATCTATCGAGGAATGTTGGCAGGAGTCTATTTATATTTTTTGGGATAATGATTAGTTTTGCTATCTCAACTTTTACTTGGTCGATGAATGACCTGGTTCATAAGATGATGTTCGATCAGTATGAAAAAGTAGAAGTCTATGACGTTAAAATAAACTTTACAAGACCCCTTCATGAGAACGGCATCTTATATGAACTTTCGAACCTTTTTGGTATTAGATTCGTCGAACCTGTGCTGGAAGTACCCGCCACTATTAAGAACCAATGGCTGAAAAAGGAAGCAGTTATTCTTGGCCTTACGAAAAGCAGCAGGCTTTATAATATTATGGATAAAAATTACAATAAAGTTTCCATTCCAAAAAACGGTATACTAATTTCCGAAAGATTGGCAAAGCTTCTCAGAGCAAAAGTTGGAACTAAACTGGTAGTTGAAAGTCCCTTTAGAACGGATAAAGACCCCGAAATTATCGAGGTTGCGGGAATTATCCCCCAATATGTTGGGCTAAACGCTTATATGGAAATTGGAGCACTCCAAGAATTTTTAAAACAAAGGGATATTGTAACTTCTGCCTTGATAAAAATCGAACCGCAGGCTATAAAATCTTTTAAGCAAAAATATATGTATAGCAAATATATAAACTCGATTGAAGAAAGAAAACAGAGACTGTCAAAAATGAAGGAAATGATGGCTTCTTACGGCAGCATGATATATATATACGCTATTTTAGGAATAATAATAGGCTTTGCCATAATATACAGCTCCCTTGTAATATCCTTGTCAGAGCGCTCAAGAGAACTTTCATCTATGATGGTTTTAGGAATGAATCCCGAGGAGGTATTTTCTGTAGTAACCTTCGAACAATGGTTCATAAGTATACCCGCTATGATTTTGGGCATTCCCCTTTCAAAGGCTATGATGGCAGGAATTTCCCGTTTTATAAGCAATGATATGTTTAGCATACCAGAAATCCTAACACTCAAATCTTTGATTCTTGCATTCACGGTTACAACGTCTTCCATAATAACAGCTCAGAGGGCAGCATTAAGGAAGATTAAATTCATGAACATCTTAGAAGTTCTTAAATCAGTGGAGTAAAATTTTCATAAAAGAGGTGAGATTATGAAATGGAAGTTTTTTGCATTTTCGGCAATATTAATACTAATCTTGGCGCTTGTTTTTTATGAGAAAAATAGGGCAATTGAAGTTGAGATTATAGAAATCCAGCCAGTCACACTTGCCAAGACAATTAAGGAAGTAGGAAAAATTGTGCCTAAGGTGGAATACACCATCCAGAGCGTTGTAGCAGGAAAAATAATTAGAATGTACGTAGAAGAAGGCCACGAAGTCAAAACAGGACAGGTTTTAGCCGAAGTTGATTCTAAAGAACTGGAGTTTCAATTGAAACAACTTCAAGCCGAACTCAAAGTCTTAAAAGCGCAAGAAGCTTTATCATTTAGAAAACCCTTAGACTCTGAAGTCAAAACTCAAGAGTTACAAGTAGAAGAGGCAAAAAAAGATTTTGAAGCACAAGAGAGTGAATTTAAAAGAATAAAGGAGCTCTATAGCCAGGGTGCTGTCACTTTAAAAGAATACGAAAGCATAAAAAATATGCTGGAAAAGGCAAAAATAAACCTCCAAAGACAACAGGAAGCATTGAAACTTCTTTATGAATCCAGAAATCCTACCGAGGAATCAAGAACTTACTATGCAGGAAGAATCGAAGCCCTAGAAGCACAGATAGACCTTTTAAAGTATAAAATAGAAAGGTGCAAGGTAACTTCGCCTATTGACGGAATTGTGGCAGAACTTTCAACAAAATTGCAAGATGTGGTAAGCCCCGGAACCAAATTTATGAAAATATTTAAAAGCGGGGAATATCTGTTGGAAGTATTTATCCCTGCTGATTTTGCACCGAACATAAATCCGGGGATGGAGGTAAAATTGATCCAAGGTACAAACGGAAAAGAATTAATTTCAAAAGGGGTTGTTGAAAAAATCGCCCCCTCGGCTGTCGAAAAAATATCTGCCCTTGGAATCGAAGAACAGCGCATTAAAGTTACTGTAAAACCTTTTACCGCGGAAACATCAAAATTAATACCCGGCATGGTTATAGATGTAGAATTTACGATTCAAGAAAAAAAAGAAGTGCTTGCTGTGCCTAAAACTTCCCTTTTCCCCTATGGGGACGGCGACGCTGTATGGACGGTAGAACATGGAAGGGCCAAAATAATGCCCGTAAAAACAGGTTTTGAAAGTGATAATTTTGTAGTAATCGAGGAAGGATTAAAAGAAAAAGACCTGGTAATACTTAATCCCCAAACACCTGGTCTTAAAGAAGGTAGGAAAATCCGCTTAAAGCTCGCAAAACTGGAGATTTAAAAGGGAGCGCTAAAGCGCTCCCTTTTACAAATACATGCGAATTCACTTAAAATATTCCGGATACAGCTTTCTGAGATACTCCTGGTCAAAGACTACTCTTGTAAGGTGTTCCTCCATTAATTCTTCCGCCTTTTTTTCGTCCCTTTCCTTAATTGCATGGTATATTTTTTTATGGTCGTTTACAGTCCTATTCATGTCCATTTTTACGAAGTTGAGGATTCGCACTCTGTCAAAGTGCGACATCATGCTTCTAATGAGATTAAAAGTCGCTTCTTTGTTACAAGCCTTAAAAATCAACTCGTGAAATTTATTATCGAGAAAAAGCAGGTGCTTGAAATCCTTTCTCTTGGCGCTTACTTCCTGCAATTTCAGATTTTCTTCGATTTCAGCCTCGTATCTTTCATCAATCATCTTGCATGCAAGCTTGACAACCGCCTTTTCAAGAACACATCTTGCGAAACGAGATTCTTCCACCCTATCCATATCTATTTTGGAAATGTACGTGCCTCTCTGCGGGTATATTTCTACCAGAGACAACTTTGAAAGTTCTATCAGCGCTTCCCTGACCGGCGTGCGGCTGATTCCCAAAATCTTAGAAATTTCGCTCTCGCTTATTTGCTGTCCCGGCTCTAAGTTCATATTTATAATATTATGATACAGAACTCTTATGGCATACTCTCTCGCATTTTCTCTAATGTTTCTTTCCAGGACTTCCAGCATGCTATGGCACACCTGCTTTCTCGAGCATTTTTAATAATTTTTATCAATTTCTGCTCATCTTGTCAATAGCTTCCCATAATCCCATGATATACGTTGCTCCCAATGCCCTATCGTATAGTCCGTATCCCGGGCGTCCCGTTTCGCCCCATATCATTCTGCCATGGTCAGGACGCACATATCCATCAAATCCGCTATCGTAAAAAGCCTTAACTATTTCAAACATATCGAATGAGCCGCACTTTGACAGGTGAGCACTTTCGTAAAAGTCCTTTTCAGCTTCGAATTTTAGATTTCTTATATGGGCGAAGTGTATCCTCCCTTCTTTGGCAAACTCCTTGATTATTGCCGGTAGGTCGTTTCTCCGGTCAGCACCCAGCGAACCCGTGCAAAGAGTAATTCCATTGTATGGGCTCTTGTATAAATCAAGGAATTTACGAATATTTTCCCTGCTCGTAATAACTCTTGGCAAACCAAAGATAGGCCACGGTGGATCATCCGGATGTATGGCCATTTTTATATCGAATTTTTCTGCATACGGAATTATGCTGTCTAAAAAATATTTTATGTTCCGCCAATATTTTTCTTCGGTCATATCACTGTATTTTTTCAGGGTTTCGGAGATTTCTTTCAGCCTTTCCGGTTCCCAGCCGGGTAATTCGACATCACCGGATTGGTCTATAAATTCGTTAGCAAAATTTTTTGGATCAATCTTCATGACCATTTCATGCCGATATGCCATAGTTCGAGAACCGTCCTCTAAAGGCCTTTCCAGCTCCGTCCTCAACCAGTCGAATACAGGCATGAAGTTATAGCAAATTACCTTTACACCTATTTGCGCTAAATTTTTCATCGTTTCAATGTAGTTTTCAATATAAATATCTCTAGAAGGCTCTCCTAACTTTATATCCTCATGGACATTTACGCTTTCAATGACTTCGACTTTAAGTCCTTGTCTTTCAACCTCTTCTTTCAAAGCTTTGAGCCTTTCCTGCGGCCATACTTCTCCCACTGGAATGTCCATCAAGCTCGTAACAACCCCTGTGATGCCCGGAATTTGCCGGATATATTCTAGTGGAATTTTGTCGTACTCTTTCCCGAACCATCTAAAGACCAGTTTCATAGTTATATCTACCTCCAGTTTTTTGGCGATAGCTTAAAACCTTTGCAGCAATTTATCTTACTGAACCTCCAGTATCTTTTGATATAGAGCTTTTTGCTCATCGTTTAACATCTTGAGCACAGCCGGCACCATAGCGTTTTTGAACTCTTCCTTGTTAACGTCGGAAATTATCGTCATACCTTTTTCGATAAGCTTTTGCTTGCACGCTTCCGTATCCTTTTCAAACAACTGATTGGCGTAAACTTGTACCTCTTTTGCAGCTTCCAACACGGCTTTTCTCATATCCTCAGGGAGGGAATTGAGCTGTTTATTCCCAACTACAACGTAAACCCATCCTATTACGTGCTCCGTCTCGTTCACATACTTTTGCACTTCATAAAGTCCTCCACTCAATATCAAGTCATACGGGTTTTCTTGAGCTTCAATCACATTTTGTTGCAATGCTGTAAACACCTCGCTGAAGGCCATTACCTGCGGGCTTGCCCCTGCCGCTTTCCACGCTTCTACAAAAACAGGAACATTAGGAACACGCAGTTTTAGTCCTTTAAGATCGCTTAGATTTCTAATCGGCTTGTTTGAAGTCAGGTTTCTAGGTGCCCTCAAGTGATAATAAAGCGGTGTTACCCCTACTTTGTCCATGATTTCCTGGCTTATCTCCTTGCCTATTTCACCTTCAATCACTTTTTTCATGTGATTTATATCCCTAAATGCATAAGGTACTGCCATCAGTGCTGCTTTAGGTGCCCAGTTCTGCATGGATTCACCTGATATGGTCATATCCGCGGACCCATCCCTTATCATGTTGAGTACATCCATTTCGCTGCCAAGCTGCTCGTTGGGATACAATTTGATCACAAGGCGGCCATTCGTCTTTTCGTTGACCAATCTTGCAAATTCTTGGGCAGTCTTATGCCATATGTGTTCTTCATTTGCAAGGTAACCGAATTTCCATTCAATCGTCTCTTGTTTTTGCCCGGCATTATTTTCTTGGCCCTTCTTGCCTCCACTGCACGCTGTAATAGAAATCAAGACAAGAGCCAATACTAAAATTAGCGAAATTACTTTTACCCTTACTTTCATTTCAATTGTCCTCCCTCGCCATTGTAATATTTTTGTTGAATTTTTCCTTCCAGGCCCAAAGGCCTAATGCTGGATCGCTGACAAAAAACACCTCCTCTCCATTTGGCAGGGTATTAAATCCAGGATTTAAAATATCTGGATTGTAGATTTTATAAGCTTTTCTAAAAGGTAGATAATTGTAATTTACTTTTCTTATTTCTTTTTCTTTGAGCTTTTCAACAGCATAAGTTATGGTAAATCTTCCTTCGCTCGAGCCGTGTATCAGATGGGCCGCTATAGCCAAATTTTCTTTTAACTTTTCATCTTTATGTATAAGTTTTAGTATTTTTTGCATCCCTGCATATCCGTACTTTCTTATCAATTCTTCCCCTATCTCATTTTCCCCAAATCTCTCAATCCCCGGAGCCAGAATTATTAATTCTCCTCCATCCTGAATCGCCATCCTGGTCCTATAGATAGCTTTATTGCCTATCCAGGTGCTCCTGTATTTTTTGTCGTCTAGATAAACTACCACTTTCTTTACCGGCCTTTCGAGAAATTCGATGTTCTTTTTTTGACTTAAAGCTACGGCTTTTTCGAAAATCTTCCTGCTTCTGCCTATAAAGAGCCCATCTAAATTGATAGCACCCCCTTTAGTAGTAGTCACTGTCATCACATACATTATGGGGTATTCTTTTAAAAATTTTTCTTCAACGAAGTCAAATACTTGCCTCACAGGTGTCCTGTCGATTCCCATTATCCGCTCCATCCCGTGAACTGCCCCTATAAAATGGGACTTGTCGATAACATCCTTTCCGCCGCATCCCACAAGAATATTTTTCGTGTAACTGGCCATACCCACAATTTCATGGGGTACTACCTGTCCTATGGAGATAATAAGGTCATAGGCTTCATTTGCAATATGCTTGCTTATCTCAACATTTATGGGGAAACTCAAGGCACCTTGTGTTACTCGCTCGATAAATTCAGCAGAAACCTCACCAATCTTTTTTGTACCCTTCTCCCAATCATGGACCAAGAACCTTTCTTTAGGAATTTCATCTCCAAACATCTTTTTTCGTTCTAAGTCGCTGAGCGGCCTATGAGTTCCCGTAGCAGGCAGTATATCTACTTCGGAGCTTGGACTTAATAGTTCATATAAAATTCTCGTTATCATACCCGCATGAGAGTTTATTCTTGTAAAATCTGGTGGTATAATAAGAACTTTATCTAATTTTCTCCCTTCAAGAGCCCTATATAAAGCAGACCTTACTTCATCTTCTGAAACAGATCCGTTTCCTGGATTATCAATTATTATCTCGTTCATACTTTACCTCCACAGAATTTTTGAAAATAAGGTTATAAAGTTCGATGAAATTCCTGTATACATTCTTGTAAATCTCCACATTTTCCTTTATAGGTTCAATAGGCCTTTTTGCTCTCATCGCAGGCAAAGCATCTTCTTTTATCATGCGCTTAGCCCCGATTCCTACCATTGAAAGAAACGCCGCCCCTAGTGCAGCCGCTTCCTCGACTCCAGCTACAAGAATCTCTTTATCAAAGACATCGGCTTGTATTTGCAGCCACACTCCTGACTTCGCATATCCTCCGTTGGCAATAATTTTTCTTACGGGATTCCTCAATTGCTCCACCAGGGCATTGTAAATCATAAACATATTGAAGATAATACCTTCCATTGCAGCCCTAACAAGATGCCTTCTGTCATGGCTGAGGTTTAAGCCATATATGACTCCTCTCGCATCGGCCCTCCAATGAGGAGACCTTTGTCCCGTCAAATAAGGAAAGAATAAAAGTCCATCACTTCCCGGTCTTATTTCTTTTGCAAAGCTGTCAAAAAGTTCATAGACATTATTAAAGCCTTTTTCCATCGCTTCTTTCGAATATTCTCCGACATGCATATCTCTCAACCATCTTAATACTATTCCTCCATTGTTTATCGCCCCACCGGCAACCCATTTGTCTCTTGTGAAGCAGTAACACCAAGTCCTCGCTTCTTTATCTAGCAATGGAAAGTCCACAGCCGTCCTGATAGCTCCACTTGTCCCGATTGTGCTTGAAAGCTCGGTATTGTCGAAAACCCCGCATCCCAGATTTGCCAAAATCCCGTCGCCTGACCCTATGACAAGGGGGGTATCTCTAGGTATTCCCATAATTTTCGCATATTCCTCTTTCATGCCTTTAAGTACATGTATGCACTCTACTGGAGTACCAAATTTTTCTTTATCAACGCCTAGTACTTCTTTTAATACATCTTCATCCCATACAAATTTATGTATATTAAAGCAAGCCGTAGCCGAAGCATCCGTCAAATCGAGAATAAATACGCCGTAAAGTTTGAAAATTATATATTCCTTGATGCTGACAAACTTATAAGTTTTTTCGTAAATATCTCTGTGATTGTTCTTAATCCATAAAATCTTGCTCAATGGATACATCGGATGCTCTACCCTGCAACCCGTCTTTCTGTATAACGCCATGCAGTCAAAATTTTTTTCAATAAAACCCGCCTCTTTTATAGACCTGGTATCTGCCCACGTAATGACATTTGTTAAACAGTTCCCATACCTATCAACAGCTACAAGACTGAAAAGTTGCGTGCTTAAACCTATTGCATTTATCTTGTTCCTGGCATTTTCCACTTGTTCAATGCAATTTTTTACGACATCTAACATCGATTTAAAAACGACTTCAGGCTCTATTTCAGCTTTACCATCGGGCGAACTCCTCATGGGGTATTCCCTATAGCTTAAGCTAACTTCATATCCTTTTTCGTCGAATAAAACCGCCCTCACTCCTGTAGTGCCGATGTCGATGCCCATGAAAAGCTCTTTGCTCAAAATACCACCTTCCAATTTTAGGCCTGTGACTTCATTTCTTCGTCGAACAACAACACAACCAAATTTTCAATTGACTTTATAGCCATTTTTTCCACTGCTTCAGCCGTATAAGCACCTATGTGCGGCGTGAGCAGGAAATTATCCAATGTCAGCAATTTATGAAAGCCTGGAGGTTCTTTCGAAAATACATCCGAAGCTGCCCCCGCTATTTTGTCATTTTTCAGGGCCTCATAAAGTGCATCTTCGTCGATTAATCCCCCTCTTGATGTATTCACGATATACGCTGTCTTTTTCATCAATTTCAATGTATTTTCATTCACAATTTTGGCTGTAGCTTCAGTAAGGGGGACATGGAGGGTCACGAAATCTGCTTCTTTAAAAACGGATTCCAGACTCGCCATTTTTACATCGTATTTTTTGAGAAACTCACTATCTTCAAAGTACGGGTCATAAGCTATAATCCGCATTCCTATTCCATTTGCCAGTCTTGCCACTTCTTTTCCTATATTGCCAAGGCCTATTATTCCGGCTGTTTTTCCGGTAAGTTCTACCCCTTGAATGCGATCCCATCCTCCATTTTTTACAAGAAAAACGTGCTTTGCCAAGTTCCTCGCAAGGGCAAAAAACATACCAATAGCCAACTCTGCCACAGACGTAGCATTTGTGCCCGCTGCGCTGGCCACCTTAATTCCGAGCTCTCGAGCCGTTTTTAAGTCTATATTGTCAAGTCCAGCCCCGTATTTTGAAATAGCTTTTAGTTTCCTGGCATTTTTCAAGACTTTTTCCGTGACCGGGTCTATTCCTACTATTAGCCCATCCACATCTTCACACATCTTTAGCATCTGTTCCTCCGTAAGTGTTTTCCCGGTATCGTTGTAAATTAAATCCAAATCATACCTTTTAAGTAAGTTCTGAGCTTGTTCTTTTACCTTTAAAAATGACCTCGGAGTAATCAAAACCTTCGCTCTCATAGCTGCCTCCAAAAATTAAAATCTGTTTTAAAACTCAAGGATAACCTTGAAAACATTCTGATTTCCTTCTTCCAACAAGTTAATCGCCTCTTTTATCTCGGTAAAATGGAATTTATGAGATATCAAAGCAGTAGGATTCAGCTTTCTTTTATTAAATACATCTATCACTTCTTTGAATTTATTTGTCTGCAGCCTGGAACCGCATATTGTAAGTTCCCCTTTTGTTATGTTAAACTGCGGTATGCTGGACGGGGAAGTATCGAATCCTAATACCACAACCCTTCCCGCTTGAGAAACCACATTAACTGCCATTTCGAAAGTTTTTGGTGTGCACGCCGCATCTATTGCAATATTTACACCCATTCCGCCGGTAATTTTTCTTATTTCTTTTTCGATGTTTTCGCTAGCTTTTATTGCGTAATCCGCGCCTAACTCCAGGGCTTTCTCCAATCTAAAATCAACTATATCGGACACTATGCAAATTGCCCCTTTATACTTTGCATATTGCAAGATAGTAAGCCCTATAGGTCCCGCACCAATTATTAAAACAAAATCATCCTTTTCGACGCCTCCCCTCCACGTTGCCTGAGCTGCAATAGTGAAAGGTTCTATCATTACGGCTTCTTCCCAACTCAAATAGTCCGCAAATTTATGAACATTTGCGTCCTTTACAACTACATATTCCTGAAAACCTCCGTCAACATGGACTCCCATCACCTTTAAGTTTTCACAAACGTTTGGCCTACCTTTTCTGCACGGGTAGCATTTTCCACAATAGATTATAGGCTCTACGACTACTTTATCCCCGATTTTCAGATTCTTTACTTCCTTTCCTTTTTCAACAACCTCGCCGACAAATTCATGTCCAATAATCCTGGGATATGTGGCAACCGGAGACGTTCCGTGATAAATATGCATATCGGAGCCGCATATTCCGGCCAATCTTACTTTGAGCAAAACCTCGTCTCTGCTCTTTATTTCAGGAATATCCCTTTCGACCAATTCTATGTTCCCGGGGTTTGAAATGAGAACTGCTTTCACCTTAAGTCCTCCTTTTACATGCCAAATAACAATCTGGGAAGGAATAGCGTAAAATGGGGAATATAGCTCACCAGCATCAATACAACAATATTCGCTATGATAAAAGGCAAAATAGCTACTGTAAGTCTGGCTATAGAAATTTTCGCAATATTTGATGCCACATAAAGGCACACCCCAACAGGAGGAGTATTAAGCCCTATTACCAGATTTAAAACCACCATCACTCCCGCCTGAATTGGATCCATACCGACAGATGTAAGCACAGGGAGCAGAACTGGAAATAGGATAATTAAGGCCGCGATTGTTTCCATAAACATGCCGACGAAAAGCAAAAAGAGGTTTACCAATAAGATGACGACGATTGGGTTATCGCTTATTGACAGTATCGAATCCGCAATAAGCTGGGGAATTTGTTCGCTTGCTAAAATCCACGCAAAAGTATTAGCAAATCCCACTAAGACCATAATTGCTGCCGTGCTCCTTATGGACTCCACCAAGATCCTTGGAATATCCTTCAACTGCAATTCCTTGTAGACAAAAAGTCCTACTATCAAGCCATAGATCACCGTAACTATAGAAGCTTCCGTAGGCGTAAAAAAGCCCCCTAAAATCCCGAAAATCATTATTGCGGGCATTAAAATTGCCCAAATTGCGCCTTTAAACTTCTCCCATATTTGCTTTAGCGAATTAAGTTCGCTTCTTGGATAATTTCTTTTGACCGCAAAGTAATAGCATAGAATCATTTGTAAAAGACCTACTAAAATTCCCGGAATCATGCCAGCCACAAACATTTTCGTTATAGAAGTACCCACGAGCGTGCCTGCAATAATCATCGGGACGCTGGGTGGAATTATCGGGCCGACTGTAGAGGACGCTGCGGTCACAGCAGCAGAAAAATCAGGATCATACCCTTGTTGCACCATAGCAGGAATTATAATTGGGCCAATGCTCGCCGTGTCGGCCAATGCTGTTCCTGAAACCCCTGCAAAAATCATGGAGGCAACTACATTTGCAATAGCCAGACCTCCCTTTATAAACCCCACTATAGCATCGGCAAATTCCACTATTCTCTTCGAAATCCCTCCATTGTTCATAAGGTTTCCAGCCAACACAAATCCGGGTATGGCGACCAAAACAAAAGAATTGAGGCCTGCGTACATCTTCTGGGCTAAGACCGTCAAAGAGATGTCGTTGGTGAAAATATAAACCAGAGAAGAAATCCCAAGGGCGAAGGCTATGGGAACGCCTAAAAATATCAATACTACGAAAGATAAAAATAACATTAATGCAGACATTAATATCCACCTCATTTTTAAAATTCAGCTATTGAATTTATTAGATTCAATATAGAATATAGGCTGGAAAAAAGCATCATCACTATCATGCTGCTAAAACTTATATACATCGGTATTCTCATTGTGGGCGAGGTCTGTCCTATACCTAGCTTTGTAAATTTGACTGCCTGAAATAAAACTATTACAAAAAGCAATACCGTCAGCACCTGGATAAAAATTTCCAAAACCTTCTTCGACTTTCCATTTAACTTACCAGTTAAAACGTCAAGACTCGCATATTCCTTAGTCTTAACAGCTAAAGGCGCACCGAAAGACATAGCAAAGATGAATAAAAATCTGCTCGCTTCTTCTGTCCATACAAAGCTTGCCTGAGGTATGAACACCCTCGTAAAAATCTGCAAGCATACCACAAGGACCAATGATCCGAAAGACAAAAATATCCCTAACTCCAGCAACTTTTCTACGTAATCAATTTTTTTCATTAAACCGACCCCCTAACGACTTCTTCCAATGTTTTCCGAACGGCATTCTCTCCGGCAACCATCTTTTTAAAATAACTTTCTACTTTTTGTGCAAGGCCGTATTCAAATAAGTCAATTCCGAATATCCTGCTGTCGGAAAGTATAGGCCTTAAAACATCTGTAAATGGGCCTCTATCGCCAATTTTTACTGTTTTTAACCGGCTCCGGAGCTCTTCCAGCATCGGGTCGGGACTCGGTTCAAACGTTCGGCCAAAATCGTCCACTCCCATCAAGTAGCGCAGCCATCCGGCAAAAAACAAAGGTATATATTTGAGTTCTTTAATATCCCTTCCTGCGTTCAGGTATGACTTTAAGGTCTCGCCGAAGCGGATTGGTATTTTCTGGGATGTATCTGTCGCGATGCGCTGCGGGGTGTCCGGTATGTGGGGGTTGGGGAATCTCCTTTCCAAAACCTCCTTCAAAAATTCCTCGGGGTTTATTATTCCCGGGTCGACAACCACCGGCAGTGCTTCTTCATACGCCAGTTTTTCTAGAAATGCCTTTAGCAAATCATCCTTCATCTCTTCGGCAATCGATTCATAGCCCAAAAGGCATCCATAAACGGCCAATACCGTGTGCAGCGGGTTTAAACACGTGCAAACTTTCATCTTTTCTACTTTGTCTACTGTCTCTTTATCTGTAAAAATCACACCCGCTTTTTCAAGAGGCGGTCTGCCATTGGGAAATGTGTCTTCAATTACCAGGTAACCCGTAGATTCGGCATTGACAAAAGGAGCAACGTAAGAACCTTTAGCGGTCCGGAAAATCTCCACCCCCTCTATTCCGTCTTCCTGAAGCAATTTTTTTATTTTTTCCGATGGGCGCGGAGTTATCTTGTCTATCATCGTCCAAGGGAAGGATATAAAATTTTTATCGTCCAGATAACTTAGAAAGTCGGAATTTACCGTTCCTTTTTCTACCCATCTTTCGGCGAAAAACCTGACTGCTTCGTAAAGCTTCGTCCCATTGTGGGCAAAGTTATCCATCGAAACAAGCGCTATAGGGTAACGCCCCGCAACGAACCTTTTGTAGCATAGTTTTGCAACCATCCCCATCGTGCTCCTGGGAGTCGAATCAGGGTTTTCTACATCGTGCAGGACCTCGGGAAGGTATTCGCCTTTAGCATCTTTTAATGCATAGCCCTTTTCCGTGATGGTGAAAGAGACAAGCTGAAGTGATGGATTCTGAAAGAACCGCTCGACTTCTTCGAAGTTTTCCCTCGCACATAATGCATGAACGATGCTTGCTATCACCCTTTTTTCGAGCGTCCCATCACCGTTTAAATTTACCAATAAGGTCAAATTTTCATAAGGGATATAGACTTTCTTTATAACCTCGTCGTCAAAAGGTGCGCACGCTATTATGCCGGTATCGTGGTACCCATTATCAAGCAGGTCCTGCTGAAGCGACGCCAAAAAGGCTCTGAAGATATTGCCCGCCCCAAAGTGAATCCACACCGGTTGGCGCAAGGTTTTCTCCCGCACTTTTGCTATATCGAATTTTGGAAGTATGTAGCCCCTTTCTTCCCAAAAACGCGAGTTTTTTTGCAATTCTTCGAGTGATAGCCTCATTTTAAAATTTCACCCTTACTATAAAAATTAATTCTGTTAAAATATTTACTCTAATATACTAGCATATCACTTATGGAATTGTCAATATAAAAAATGCCCCAGCGCCTATTGAAAACGGCGCCGAGGCTCATATTTTTTCTTATTATCCTATTATCCTACTAATTCCTTTAAATGCGCAATTGCGGATTCTATATCATCCACTCTGAAAACTACCAGTGCCTTACCAGGGGCATCGCCGGAAAAGGCGTACATATATTCCACGTTGATATTTTTTTCGCTCAATACCTTGAGGACTTCCTGCATCTTTTTAAACGGGGAATCGCATACCTCAACCGCAATGGCATTTGTTATTTTAGCCGCGTAACCATTTTCCTGGAGTATTTTCAAAGTTTTTTCGGGTTCATCCACTATCAGCCTTAAAACGCCAAAATCCGCAGTATCTGCCAGCATCAAAGCTTTAATTTTAACATTGTTTTCTGCCAGAATTGAGGTCACGGAATAAAGTCTGCCGGGGGTGTTTTCTAAAAAAACTGATAACTGTTTAACCAACATTTTAAATCCCTCCTAAATTTTCCTTTTGTCTATAATTCTCTTTGCCTTTCCTTCGCTTCTTTCGATAGTCTTCGGTTCTACCAATTTTACTTTAACTGAAATCCCAAGGGTGCTTTCTATTTCATTTTGAATCTTTTTACTCAATATTTCAAGGGATTTTACATCATCTGAAAACATTTTTTCCGATACCTCTACATGGACTTCCAGAATGTCAAGGTAGCCTATCCTGTCGATAACTAATTGATAGTGAGGCTCGATCTGACCTATTTCAAGCAAAACGTGTTCTATCTGCGAAGGGAAGACGTTCACTCCTCTGATTATTATCATGTCGTCGGTCCTTCCTTCAATCCTTCCTATTCTTACGCTGGTCCTGCCGCACGGACACGGTTCTTCTATGAGCCTGGAGATGTCCCCTGTTCTGTAGCGTATCATGGGTAGAGCCTCTTTAGTGAGGGATGTAAATACTAACTCTCCCTTCTCTCCGGGAGGCAGTACCTCACCGGTCTTTGGGTCTATTACTTCTACAATGAAGTGATCTTCCTGAACATGTAATCCATTTTTGTGCGGGCATTCTATTGCCACGCCCGGTCCTATTATTTCGCTCAATCCGTATATATCCAGTGCAGTCAACTTCAACCTATCTTCTATCTCCCTCCTCATATTTTCCGACCACGGTTCCGCACCGAATATTCCGATCCGCAATTTAAGTTCTTCTTTGGAAATCCCCATCTCTTCTATAGTCTCGGCTATGTGGAGCGAATATGAAGGAGTGCATGTAAGGACCGTCGTTCCGTAATCCTTCATAATCATGACCTGTCTTTTTGTATTTCCTCCCGAGACGGGAATTATCGTGGCACCTATCCTTTCAGCCCCGTAATGAACCCCGAGTCCTCCGGTAAAAAGCCCGTAACCGTAAGCATTCTGAATAACATCGCTTTTCTTTGCTCCAGCCGTGGTAAGGGTCCTAGCCATGATTTCAGCCCAAACATTGATATCATTTCTCGTATAGCCGACAACCGTCGGTTTTCCCGTGGTCCCAGAAGAAGAATGTATCCTCACTACTTCGCTCAAAGGGACGGCGAACATGCCGTAAGGGTAATTATCCCTTAAGTCCTTCTTTGAGGTGAACGGCAATCTTCTTAGGTCATCCAGGGATTTTAAATCCTCAGGCTCGAATCCGACTTCCTGCATGATTTTCCTGTAGTGAGGCACATTGTAATACGCCCTTTCTAGAGTATTTCGAAGCCTTTCTAACTGGAGCTCTTTTATTTGCTCCCTCGGCATACATTCGTACTTTGGATTCCAATACATAATCCAACCCCCTAATTCAATATTATCGGTAAACAAAAAAGCCTTTCATCCGCATGGGACGAAAGGCTAATTTCCGCGGTACCACCCAAATTGGCTTTAAGCCCGCTCGTTTTTCGGGCACGGACATTTCAGTCGATGCCCTATTGCTTTAACGGTCAAATCCGTTCGGACCTACTTCATTTCAGCCCGAAAGCTAGGAAGCGAACTTCAACTACTCGCACCTGGAAACGCTCTCAGTCTTCGGCGTCTCCTCCCTGTAAGGTGCAGCCGTAGCCTACTTTCTTCCGTCATCGCTTTTTTCTCTTTAGGTTTCTAGAAATTATATCACGATATGCATTTTTCGTCAACTACTTTCTCAAATCTTTCACCCTCTTCGCCTTGCCTTCAAATCTCGCAAGGCTCTTCGGCTCAACAAGCCGCACATTTACATCTATTTGCAGAACGGATTTTAATTTAAAGCGCACTTCCTCCTTTAATTTCTCCAGCAATTGATGTTTTTCCAGCATATCCGTATCGGCAAGTTCTACGTTGACTGTTAATTCATCGAGATATCCCTTCTTTGTAACTACAATCTCGTAGTGGGGGCCAATTCCCTTAATTCCCATGAGCACGCTTTCTATTTGAGAAGGATAGACATTGACTCCCCTGATTATCAGCATGTCATCAGTTCTTCCCTGAACAGGACTCATCCGCATTAACGTTCTTCCGCATCTGCACGGCTCCGGATTTAAACTGGTTATGTCTCTTGTTCTGTACCTCAAAAGCGGCATTGCTTCTTTAGTCAAGGTGGTTATAACCAGCTCCCCTTTTTCCCCGAAGTCCAAAGCCTCGCCGGTATCCGGGTTAATGATTTCCACCAAAAAATGGTCCTCGGCTATGTGAAGTCCATCCCTAACGTGGCATTCGCCTGAGACTCCCGGCCCTATTATTTCGCTCAGGCCATAATTTTCGGTAGCCATAATACCGAACCTTCGCTCTATTTCCTTTTTCATCTCCAGAGTTGCTCCTTCCGCTCCGAACAGACCCAGCCGAAGCCTTAAATCGCCTTTTTTTACTCCAATTTCTTCGGCAACTTCAGCCATATAAAGGGCGTACGAAGGCGTGCTCACAAGAACAGTCGAGCCGAAATCCTTCATTATCATTATTTGCCGCTCCGTATTTCCGCTGGAAACCGGAACTACGGTCGCACCTATTTTTTCAAGGCCGTAATGAAGTCCAAAGGCACCGGTAAAAAGGCCATAACTGAATGCAATTTGGGCTACGTCTTCTTCCCTAACTCCCGCCATAAAAGCAATTCTGGCCACCAACTGCGCCCATGTTTCTATGTCTTTTTTAGTATATCCAACGACCGTAGGCTTCCCTGTGGTACCTGAAGATGCATGAATTCTTACAACCTTTTTTAACGGCACCGCAAACATTCCATAAGGGTATGCTTCTCTCAAATCGTCTTTGGTCGTAAAAGGGATTTTCTCTATGTCTTTTATTGTCTTTATATCCTCTGGCTTTAATCCCTTCTCATCAAATAATTTTCTGTAAAACGGAACATTTTCGTACGCATATTTCACTATTTTCTTTAGCCTCTCCAGTTGCAGCTCTTTCAACTTTTCTCTCTCTAATGCCTCGATTTCACTGAAAAACATTTTTAGTCGGACCCCCTAAATTTTATGTAAAATAAAAGCCCGCCCCGGCAGGGACGAGCTCTTCTCGCGGTACCACCCTAATTGATTTGCAGGAATAAATCTCTCCTGCAAATCCCCTCCACAGCATAACGCACCGATGCGGCCTGGCCTACTTAATTCAGCCTGCGGTTTAGGAATGTATTTCGCCCAGCGAGCTTACCGGTTCGCACCAGCCACCGGCTCTCTTTAAGCCCATCCATGGCTACTCTTTCCCTCATCACCTTTATCGTTTTAACTTTTTAAAGTCTATTTTAATAGCAACTTTCCCTTTTGTCAACTCAAAAAATTCGATATACTTATAGTTAATCACGTGAAAGGTTGGGATAAAGTGAAACACAGAATTGTGGAACTAGACTCTTTTCGAGGAATAGCCGTATTTCTCATGGTAATTTTTCACGGCATATTTGACCTTTCGTATTATTTCGGATTAAATATAGATTATTCCAGGGGTTTTTGGTATTACGAAGGAAAACTTTCCGCCCTTATGTTCATTTGGATAGCCGGTATCTCCTCTTACTTCAGCCGCAATCCCCGCCAAAGAGGGATAAAGCTTTTCTTATTTAGTATGGCAATAACTGTCGCAACTTATCTTTTAGACAGCACGAATTACATCAGGTTCGGTATCCTTCACTTTCTGGGTACATCATATATGCTTTCGCCTTGCTTTAAAAAGATTGATTCTTTTGCGTTGGTCCTTTTAGCATTAGCCGTACTTGCAGCAGGAACTTACTTTGATTCCCTCACCACACAAAATCCGTACCTTTTCCCGCTGGGAATTACCACCCCTTACTTTTCGTCGCTGGACTACTATCCTCTCATTCCGTACTTCGGAGTATTCCTGTTGGGGATGGCTTTCGGAAGAGATTTTTACGCAAAAGGCTATAGAATTTTCGGGGAATTTCGCGAAAATTTCCTTTCGCTCCTGGGCAGACACTCGCTTATTATTTACCTCATCCATCAACCGGTACTTTTGCTATTCCTTTTTATCGCTCGAAAGTCAGGAATCCTCTAATATTACAAGTCTGTTACAAAAAAGGAAAAATTCCTCAAGGGTAGAATTAAGGTAATAAGAGACATACTATATTAATATTTCAAAGGGAGTTGAATATTAAATGCCGCACTTTTTGAGAAAGCTTCTTTCAGTCCTTTTGATTTGCCTTGTGCTTAGCCAAATTTTTTATGCATTTGCCCAAGAAGTAGTTCTGCACGAAGAGTCGGTGAAATTCCCCGTAACCCGGGGAGTTTCTTACGAAGGCAGGACCATATTTACCTCATCGGGCTGGCAAAAAGTACACATCCTCACGATAGATTTGACCTCGGAAAACGTGGATATAGATGCCTTTATGAACAAAAATGGCCTTTCCGAGCGGCAGATATTGAGCAAATTGGTCTCGGAAAACGGAGCCGTGGCTGGTGTAAACGGCGACTTTTTCATAATGGCAAACCCATCGTCCCCCATCGGAATACAAATTGCCGGAGGTAAACTAATTTCTACGCCTTCCAACAGGAGCGATATGGCTTCTTTTGCCCTAACTTACGAAAAAATTCCGCAGATTTTGAGGTTCGAATTTACTGGAAAGATAATCGCACCTAATGGAGCATCTTTCGATGTGGGCGGTATAAACAAACTCGGAGACGGGTACGGAAAAATAATGATTTACACCCCGGAATTCGGCAAAACAACACCGCAGGTGCAAGCAACATCGCCGGAACTTACATACGCAGTGGTGAAAGATGGCAGAATCGCAAGTATTTTTGACGGCAGGTCCGCCGAAATCCCCGAGGGGGGTATCGTTTTGGCGGGTGGAGGCGGAGCTTCCTCATTTTTGAAAAACAACTTTTTCATCGGGGATGAGGTAAAGATAGAGCTCCATGTAACTCCGGATATTGCCAACCTAAAGATGGCCTTGGGAGGCGGGGCAGTCCTCGTTGACAACGGCAAAATACCGGCAAGCTTTTCCCACAATATCCTGGGGCAACACCCCAGGACTGCAGTGGGTTTCACAAAAGACGGTAAAAAATTGATACTCGTGGTGGTAGATGGAAGGCAGGCGGAAAGCAGAGGCATGACGCAGGAGGAACTTGCCCGTCTTATGCTGAGTTTCGGGGCTTACAACGCCCTCAATCTCGATGGAGGCGGCTCTTCCACCATGGTGGTGAGGGAACCGGGCGAAAAAACCCCCGGCGTTGTAAATAGTCCATCCGAAAAGGCCGAAAGGCCAGTAGTAAACGGAATAGGTATCTTCTCCCGGCTATCTTCTTCCGGAAAAGTTTACGGATTCAAAATCACAGCCAGTTCTTTCAACATACCTAAAAACGGCCGCCGGGTCTTCGAAATAAAAGCTTACGACGAAAATTACAACCCCGTGGACGTGGACCCAAACCTCGTTCGCTGGGAGGTCACGGGAGATTTGGGAACATTTGAAGGCAACGTATTTTACGCACGAAAAACCGGAACCGGCACCGTGACGGCCTCCATAGGCGGCATCAAAGCTTCCGCGCAAGTAAGAGTTCTGGGGGACGCGGTGGATATAATCGTGGAGCCCGACAGGGTCGAGCTTTCACCCGGACAAAAACAGACCTTCAGAGCTTATGCGGTTGATGCTGAAGGATATAAGGCACCCATAGAGCCTAATGACATAAAGTGGGAAATAGCGGGCGACGGAGGTTACATCGAAAACGGCCTTTTCATCGCACCTCAAGCTCCTGGCTCCTGTGCAGTCATCGCCGAGTTTTCGAACATCAAGGCGGGAGCGCTGGTAAAGATCGGAGAATCGGGCCGGTTCGACGAATCGCTTCTTCCCTCAAAGCCTCTTATCACTGACGGGGCAAATGTTCCCTTTAAAAAAGGCGGATTGACATTCGGGGTTTTCGGAGACCTTTTACTTGAAGCCAATTACAATCCCGCTTACCTGAAAATCTTCAACATGGCACGTGCAGTGTTCGACCGCCAAAAGGCGTCTTACAACATAATCGCGGGGCGCTTATACGCAACAAACTCCCCACCCGAAAATGCAAAATCCTTGCCGCCATTGAATAAATTCTTGACGGCCAATACAGGCTATCTAGTCCACAAGGCGAACGATACTCTGTTTGTGTTCTTGAATGCTTCGAAGGGCAGTATAAGGTTGACGGACCCAACCCAGTGGATTAAGCTCAAAGAAGATGTAAAATCCGCAGCATCCAGCTACAACAACCTCGTAGTCGTGCTGGACAGGGCAATTTCAAGCTTCCAGGACTCTCAAGAAGGCGAACTTCTTAAAAAAGTCCTGTCAGAAAACAAAGCTTCATTCAAAAACATCCTAGTGCTATGTGGGGGAGCAAAAAAATTTGCCTCCAATATGGAAAACGGGGTAAAATACATAAGTGTTCCCGGTGTAAACGCCGAAGAACCTGCAGCGCTGATATTTAACATTCAAGAAAGCAAAATATATTACAGGGTCATCCCCTTAATCGAAAATATAGTGTCGGAAACTCCATCTGTCAGAAAAGGCATTCCTAGCCGCTTGAAACTTTTTGGAATTTCCCCGACAGGCTTTAAGGTTCCGCTGGAATACCCTTACGCCGCAGAATATAACATAACTCCCCCCGGCGCTTGCACTCTTGATTCGAAAACTCTCGAAATTAACGGGAAAAAAGCCGTCGAAATCGAGATTACGGTAAAAACTGAGGTATTCACCGGGAAAGTAAAACTTTACATTTCCGACGTCGGAGTAAAGGTAAACGGAAAAGAAATAAACTTCCCCGACCAGCAGCCTTATATTAACGAGGAACAGCGCACGATGGTCCCAGTAAGGTTTGTGTCAGAACATCTATCGGCAAGGGTGCACTGGGACGACAGAGCAAGACAGGTAATCATACAAAAAGATGGGAACATCGTTACCCTTAGGGTGGGAGAAAAATCCGCACTTGTCAACGGGAAAAAGGTGAATTTCGATACTAAAGCCGAACTCAAAAACTCGAGGGTAGTTGTGCCTTTAAGATTTATCAGCGAGGTGCTTGGGGCAAAAATAACATGGGATGAAAAGTCAAGGACGGTGGAAATAACGGCAAATTAGTTAAACTATAAAGTAACCCAAAAAAACCTCCTTTCATATATTATAACTAGAAAACTTGAAAGGAGGTACCGCAGTGGGCGGCGGCTTTTTTGATGACAGCAAAGCGTTTATAGTATTTTTGATTCTGATACTCCTCCTGCTGGGAGACAGGGGCAAAGGTTTATAACAAAAGGGATATAGTAAAAAAGGCCGGGTAAAAGCCCGGCCCTTATATTATTTACCTTATATTATCTACGAGATCAACATGAAAAACATTTCTTCGTACATCTGTAGCTTTTGGGCAACAACCGGTTCGAGCTCTGCAGGAATTTCAGGGTGCTCTTTTTTGTAATCCTCCCAGGTCTTATAATATTTCGACTTAAACGGGGGTATTTCGCCTACTTTTATAAAACTCCTCCCGGAATTTTCATATTTTGGAGCTTCTTCTCCGGCATTGTCGTAATATGCATTTTCAGCCACGTATCGGACTACAGCAAAGTAATTTTCTACATTGACAGAGTTTAATGTGATGAGGCTCTTGTCAAAGTCGAAGTAATATCTACCCCCGGGTGCCATTATGTCAAGGAGTTCCTTTACCTTATCTATGCATTGCTCTTTCGTCGCCGTCTTGAGATAGGTCATCGGATACAGACCCGAAAGTATATGCCTTTTCCCCAGTTTTTCCTTTATTACTTTTGGATCTCCGAATTCAAAGGCTATCCTTGTATTCTCCGGAAGTTCATACAGGTAATCCAAAAACCTCATCCAGTCATGGTCGCAGAACATGAAAACGGGTTGCCCCGCATTTGCCAGTGCCTGCACAATCCTGGAAAATGTAGGCCAGTAGAGTTTTTCAAAATCGTTGGTCCTCAAAAACCCCGGCATGTGTAATGGCATGAAGGTCTGGCCGTATTTTGACGGCACCGGCGGGAGAGCCCTTTTCAGGGTCAGCGGCAGCAAAGCTTCACAAGCCTCAGCCACTTTTTCAGGACATCTCCTAACATCCATTAAAAGTCCTTTTACTCCCCTTAGCTCATCAGCGATAAAATCCAAAGGTGCAAGAGCTATGCCGGTAGACTCAGGCGGGGGAGTATAATATCCATATTTTTCTATCAATTTTGCATCTATTTTTGCAAAGGCATCCAAATGATCAAAAAGCGCTTTGGCAGCCTTTGCGTAGACTATAGAGCGGGTCACCGAGTCGGCATCCAAAGCCTTGTATTTCCTGGGAAGAACTTTTTCCATTATGAATTCATGAGGATTTTTAATGAGGTCATCGTATTCATCCGCTTCCATGACCGGAACCTCGGTGTACTGGATGAATCCCCCGGACCCCATCCTAAGAATTCTTGATTCGAGGATCTGGAGGGCAACCGGCGACCTCGCAAAGCCGAAAGGATATATATCCTGTCCCGTCATCTGACATATCCTGTCCATTGCTTCCTCTATTCCTTCTAACGTCCATTGTGTCTTAGCAGGTGGTAGTCCCGCAAACTCGATGCAGAATTCTATCCCGATCAAGCCGCCAACCGGAACTCTTTTCGGTATCTTGCCATCATATAGGTCGTGGAAAATTTCCGTTCTTTCTTTTTTTAGTTCTTCTGCATTTTTCATAATTTCGTCCCCCCTTTATTTTATTGCTTTAAATTTCAAACCCAAGAAAAAATGAATCACACACAGCGTGTTATATAACATAAAACAAGATAATTTTATAATTTATTAAATTTTGTATATATTTTTCACTACTAGTATATACAAGTAATTTTTGTTTGTCAATATTGTTTTATTTATTAAAAATATTTGACTTTTATAATTATAATTGCCGGAATGTCATATAATTCAAAAAACCTCCAGCCCCGTTCCTAAGGGCAGGAGGTTTTTTGAAATTTTTTTAATTTAGTTCTACCAACTCATACTCCCTCGTTCCCATCCCAAGTTTTTCGGCATACTCCAATTGTACAAGACCGTCAGTCTCCGGATGCGCGGCCCTAAATTTGTCCTCCCCGGGTTTTAAACCCACCCCTTTTTCTCCTAGAACGCTGTTTGCATTTCCGTGCTGCTTTGTCACCAGGTCGTAGCTTGCCTGGTCTATAGCCACCGGGTCTAGGGATGCGAGTACTCCTATATCGGGCACAATGGGCGCATCGTTCCACGGCGTACAATCACAGAGAGGCGAAACGTCAACAACGAAATTCATAAAAGCTATCTTTCCTTTTTTAGCCAAGAAAGCCCCGTAAGCATACTCCGTCATTCTTTCTATGAATTCCCGGCTGTCAGTTTCCCACTGAGGTTTTATCACCCCGAAATAGCACATCGACACGCATTCGCCGCAGCCGATGCATTTTTCGGGATCTATGTAGGCTGCATTATCTACGATAGTAATTGCATTTTCGGGACAATTGTTTACGCATGAAAGGCATCTCCTGCATTTTTCTCCTACCTTCGGCTTTAATGTGGAATGCTGCTGCTGTTTCCCTGCAGCCGGAGCACATCCCATAGCGAGGTTTTTTATCGCCCCGCCAAAGCCCGCCATTTCATGGCCCTTAAAGTGTGTCATCACTATCATCGAATTGGCATAATAAATTCCCGAAGCAATCTTAACCCTCTCAAAATGCTTCTTCCCTATTTCTACTTCAACCGAATCCTTGCTAACAATTCCATCTGCTATTATTACCGGCGCTCCAACCACCGCATAGGCAAAACCGTTTTCTATAGCGCTCACAATGTGGTCCACCCCATTGCTCCTGGAACCTTTATATAGGGTATTGGTGTCAGTGAGAAAGGGCTTAGCTCCCTTTCCCTTTATTTTATCCACCACCTGCCTAACAAACACGGGATTTATGTATGCGGTATTACCTCTTTCCCCGAAATGAATCTTTATCGCCACAAGTTCGCTCGGCGAAATAATATTATCAAAGCCCGCAGCGTCAAAAAGCTTTGCAACTTTGGACGGAAAGTTCTGCGACCGCCTTTTTGCCCTCATGTTGTAAAAGTAAACCTTAGAACCCATTTCAACTACCCCCATTATCGCAATGTATGTCAAAAATATTATACATCAAAAACTTCCCTAAAAAAGCAGCTATAGAGCGGGACTACAAAACTTTTTTTATGCTTCTTATAAAATTATCTATTTTTTCAAGCATTTCTTCCTTTGTAGACGCTTTTTCGATTATGGAAACTATAGCGCTGCCTATTATTATACCCTCGCAGTAATCTTTTATATTTCTTGCCATCTCAGGGCTGGATATGCCAAATCCCACAGCTTTTGGAAGTCCTGTGTATTTTGTAACTTCTTCCAAATAGGATTTTATGTCGGTCTCAATGCGCTCCCTTTCACCGGTAACCCCTGTGCTTGAAACACAATACACAAATCCACCTGCATTTTTCACAATTTTTTTAATTCGCCCGTGGGAAGTTGGGGCAACAAGGGGAATCAGATGCAAGCCGTATTTTTTTGTAAGTTCAAAGACCTCCCCCCTCTCCTCCAACGGCAAATCGGGGATTATAATTCCGTCAACCCCCGCGCTATAGGCCTCTTTCATAAACCTTTCTACTCCATAGATGAATACCGAATTATAATATACAAGATAAAGGATTGGAATTTGGGAATTCTTCCTTATCATTTCAACTATCTTCATTATATCCTTTATTCTTGTACCATTCTTTAGGGCTCTCGCAGAAGCCCTTTGTATTACCGGCCCGTCGGCTAAGGGGTCAGAATAAGGTACTCCTATTTCGACCGCATCAGCTCCTGCCCCAATCATTTTAAATATTAACTCAGCTGTTGTTTCAATATCCGGGTCTCCAGCCGTTATATATGCTATTAGAGCCTTTTTCCCTTCTTTTTTTAATCTTTCAAAAGTCATGTCAATCCTGTTGTTCATAGCATCACCTCCGGTAGATTTGCCACTATCTCTACATCCTTATCTCCTCGCCCCGACAGGTTTACGATTACGACCTTATCCTTGGAAAGTTGAGGAGCCAATTTGATGGCATAGGCTACGGCGTGGGCGCTTTCCAATGCGGGGATTATTCCTTCCATTCTCGAAAGCTTAATGAAAGCATCTTTTGCCTCGTCGTCGGTCACAGCTACATACTGGGCTCTTCCTATTTCTTTGTAATAGGCATGCTCTGGCCCCACAGCCGGATAATCGAGCCCTGCGGAGATAGAATGTACCGGCATAATATGACCTTCCTCATCCTGTAAAACCAGGGTCTTCATGCCGTGTAGCACACCTACGCTGCCTCTTGCCATTTTAGCAGCGTGCTTTGTGCTTTCTAATCCAAAGCCCCCAGCCTCAACACCCACCAAATTCACTTCTTTGTCATGATAAAAAGGGTGGAATATCCCAATAGCATTGCTGCCTCCACCTAAACAGGCTATGACATAATCAGGTAGCCTGCCTTCCTTTTCAAGAATTTGCGCTTTCGCCTCTTCTCCTATTACTTTTTGAAACTCTCTTACCATCGTCGGGTATGGGTGCGGACCTACTGCTGAACCTATGACATAAAAAGTATCCTCTACTCTAGCCACCCAATCCCTTATCGCCTCGTTTACTGCATCTTTTAAAGTCCCGGTCCCCGAATCCACACTGTGCACCTTCGCCCCTAAAAGCCTCATCCTGAAAACGTTCAGGGCCTGTCTTCTTATGTCTTCCCTCCCCATAAAAATCTCGCATTCCAGGCCGAACATGGCTGCCACTGTTGCAGTAGCTACACCGTGCTGTCCTGCTCCTGTCTCAGCCGTCACCCTTTTCTTCCCCATCCGTCTTGCGAGCAGGACCTGCCCTAGAACATTGTTTATCTTGTGCGCCCCTGTGTGGTTTAAGTCTTCCCTCTTAAGGTATACTTTGGCGCCGCCCAGTTTCTCCGTAAGGTTAGATGCGAAATAAAGCGGCGTAGGCCGTCCCGAATATTCTTTCAAATAATATCTGTACTCCTTTATGAAATTTTCATCCTTTATTGCAGCATTAAACTCCCTTTCAAGTTCTGTCAATGCATTCATGACCGTCTCCGGCACGTACTGCCCTCCAAAAATTCCAAACCTACCTGTCATGTTTTCCAAATCTTCTCACCCTTTCTACAAATTCTTTCATCTTAAAAAAATCCTTATACCCTTCGGTTTCAACACCACTGCTCACATCCACTGCAAACGGTTTTACCTTGGTAATGGCAAAGCCCACATTTTGGGGGTCAAGCCCTCCTGCCAGGATTATTTTGTTTTTGAAATATGCCCCCTTTAAAATATCCCAGTTGAATGTCCTGCCAGTCCCGCCATACATCCCCCGCACTGCGGCATCTAGCAATATGCCATCTACTCGGTATTCAAAGGCAGATATTAAATCACTTTTATCCTTTATCCTGATAGCTTTCCACACTTCAAAGCCAAGACCAAGATAGCTTTCTATTTCTTTTTGGCCTTCATCTCCGTGAAGCTGGATAACATCTATTCCTAACGCACTGCAAACTCCTTTTACAAAATCCGGATTTTGGTTTACAAATACCCCCACTTTTTTTATTCCCTTTTCAAGAAGCGCAACCAACCTTTCAGCCTCTTTCAAATATACCCTCCTTCGGCTTTCAGCAAATACGAATCCCGCATAGTCCACTTTTAAAAAGTTTATCCACTCAATATCCTGCTTTCTACGAAGGCCACATATCTTTATCCTGATCATTCATCCATTCACCTCATTATCCGGCCTTAAACTTTCTTACGGCATCTTCTACATCATCCGCAACCATAAACGCCTCGCCTATCAAAAACGCATCGACGCCATGTAATTTAAGTCTCTTTATATCCTCCACGCTCTTTATCCCACTTTCCGAAACTTTCACCCTATCCCCGGGAATCAGTCGCACGAGCCTTTCAGTAGTCTCGATATTGACCTTGAAAGTCCTGAGGTCCCTGTTGTTAATACCAATGACCTTTGCACCTATATCAAGAGCTATCTGAAGTTCATATTCGTCGTGGACCTCTACCAGACACCCCAACCCCAGCGACTCTGCCAAATTGTAGAACTCTTTAAGCCTACTTCCTAATACTGCAGCTATTAGCAGCACAGCATCGGCACCCAATACTTTTGACTCGTATATTTGATAAGGGTCAATTATAAAATCTTTCCTCAGCACTGGACATGTAGCAGACTTTTTAACCTGTCTTAAAAACTCATCATTTCCCATAAAATATTTGTCCTCGGTTAAAACTGATATGGCATCAGCTCCCCCTCTTTGGTACATCGACGCAATTTCGGAAGGGCTCACATTCCCCCTTATTATGCCTTTCGATGGGGATGCCTTTTTTATTTCTGCTATAATCCTTACCTCATTTGGTTTCTCTGTGCGAAGTGCTCCAAGGAAATCCCTCGGAAGCTGCATATCATAGGCCTCTTTCTCAAGGATTTTAAGGGGTTTAAGATGTTTTTTTTCTCGCAAGATTTTTTTCTTGTGATATATTATCTCGTCCAGTATCATCGTGCACCCCCTTACTTATCTCTATGAATTCTCTCAGTTTTTCATAAGCCGCTCCCGAGTCAATGGCGTAGGCAGCTTTTTCTAGCCCTTCTTTGATATTTTCTGCCTCATTTCCAATATATAAGGCGGCCGCTGTATTTAAGAGGACGATATCTCGCGTCGGGCCTTTCTCTCCTTTGAATATCTTCACTATAAGTTGGGCGTTGTAAGAGGCATCATTTCCTGCGATGTCCCGGTGCCTTGCATAAGGGATTCCGTAATCCGCAGGGTCTATTTCATAACGGACTATTCTCCCATCCTTGACCTCGCTCACAAGAGTTTTCGTTGTAGTGGTAATCTCATCAAGGCCGTCCAGGCCGTGCACTACCATAGCCCTTTTAACTCCAAGATTTTCAAGCACCTGAGCCATGCTTTCCACAAGTCCTCTGTCGTATACTCCCACTACCTGGCCTTTTACTCCAGCAGGGTTAGTAAGTGGGCCAAGGATGTTGAAGATTGTCCTAATTCCCAATTCCCTTCGAGGCCCGGCAACGTTTTTCATGCAAAGATGATAAAGTGGAGCAAAGATGAAGCCCAAATTCGTCCTTCTGATGGTTTCGGCAACCTCTTCGGAGGACATCTCAATATTTACCCCAAGAGCCTCTAGGACATCCGCGCTCCCACTTTTTCCGGAGACTGCTCTGTTGCCGTGCTTTGCAACCCTCACACCGCAAGATGCCGCTACAATCGCAACTGCTGTCGATACGTTGAACGTCCTGCCGCCATCCCCTCCGGTTCCACATGTATCTATTGCGTATCCGTCCAGTATCACTTTTTTGGCCTTATTTCTCATAGTAAATGCACAGCCCGTTATTTCATCAATTGTCTCACCTTTGATGCGAAGGCCCACCAAAAATCCCCCTATCTGCGACGGTGTGGCACGACCTTCCATTATATCGTCCATCGCCATCGCAGCTTCTTCTTGGCTCAAATTTTCACCTAAAGTTATTTTTTTAATGGCTTCCTTCAGCATCCAGCATCACTCCTATAAAATTTCTCAATATTTCTTTTCCATATTCGGTCATTATTGACTCTGGATGAAACTGTATACCGAATAAAGGAAAATGTTTGTGCATTATGGCCATGATAGTACCATCTAAAGTTTTAGCCGTAACTTCTAACTCTGGCGGTATGCTGTTTTCGTCGAGCACTAAAGAATGATACCTGGCCACCCTAACTGGACTTTTTAATCCCTTCAATATCCCCTTTCCCTCGTGTACAACTAAAGATGTCTTTCCGTGCAGTATCTTATCCGCCTTAACAACTTTCGCTCCAAAGGAGTACCCTATAGCCTGATGGCCCAGGCAAATCCCGATAATCGGAATTCTCCCCGCAGCTTTTCTTACCAGTTCAACGCAGATCCCGGCTTCTTCCGGCCTTCCCGGTCCTGGCGAGAGCACTATTCCCTTAGCTCCAGAGCCCAATATTTGTTCTGGCGACACCTCGTCGTTTCTCGCAACTTCGACACGGGGATAAATTTCTCTGATGTATTGGTATAAATTGTATGTGAATGAGTCGTAATTATCTATGATAAGTACCATCTATAACACCTCCTTTAGCGCCATAGCCTTATTTAAAGTCTCTTGGTATTCCAATTCAGGGACGGAGTCATAGACGATACCAGCCCCCGCCTGAATGTAGGCTTTCCGTCCTTTAAATATAATCGTCCTGATTGCGATACACATATCCATATTTCCAGTATAGGAAAAATACCCGACCGCACCGGCATATATCCCGCGTCTTACATTTTCAAGCTCATCAATTATTTCCATAGCTCTGATCTTAGGCGCCCCCGATACTGTACCAGCAGGAAGGCAAGCCACAAGTGCATCGAAATAATCTTTATCATCGCTAAGCTGACCCGATACAGTAGAGACAATATGCATGACGTGCGAATACAGCTCAACTTCCATAAATCTTTCCAACTCAACCGTGCCGATTTTGCTAACCTTTCCTATGTCGTTCCTCGCAAGGTCAACCAGCATTAGGTGTTCTGCCCTTTCTTTCTCGTCTGACAAAAGTTCTGATTTCAATCTTTCATCTTCTTGCTCGTTTTTTCCCCTTGGCCTCGTCCCCGCTATTGGATTGGTCATCACCTTCTTTCCTTCCACCCTTACTAGGCTTTCGGGAGAGGAGCCTACTATCTGAAAATCCCCAAAATCTATATAGAACATATAAGGAGAAGGATTGAGGTAGCGGAGCTTCCTATAGGCGTCAAACGGCTTGGCGTCGGTTATGGCGGTCAGTCGTTGGGACAAGACAATCTGGAAAGCATCGCCTGCAGTTATATAATCCTTTGCCCTGCGCACTATCTGACAAAAACTCTCTTCGTCGAAATTTGAATCTAAACTTTCTAAACTCGCCTCATTTTTTATCGGGTGCAGTGGTGAGCACCTTAATATTTCAACTTTTTTTAAGTTCAAAGCCTCTATTACATCGCCATAACTTACCTCTTCTTCGGGAAATACGTTACGGATGATGGATATCGTGTGATAAAAATGGTCGTATACAATGACCTCTTTGTAAAATAGAAGATAGGCTTCCGGCACTTGAATAGTATCCGGATTTTTATCTGGAAGTTTTTCGTACTGCCTTATCACATCGTAACCCACATATCCCACCGCGCCCCCTGCAAAGGGCGGGAGTCCCGCTTTATAAACTACCTCATGTCGCTTTATAAATTTTTTTACTTCGTCGAGGACTCTGCCAGTAAACGTTTCGGTAAGCCCTCCCTTTTCTACAGTCACCTTATCCTTAAAGCTGCTTATCGCCATGTAGGGGTTGCTGCCCAGAAACGAATATCTTCCCCAACTCCTTGCGCATTCCGCACTCTCAAGCAGAAATTTCCTTTTTCCATCTAAATTGTAGAAAAGCCCAATAGGGGTAAGCTCATCGGCTTTTAGTTTAAATACTACAGGTACAATGCCGCCTTTCCCCTTTAGTTTTCTAAATTCATCTTCTTCGGGGAAAAATGTCATTGTAATTCCACTCCTTTCTTACTTGCTTTGAAATAAAACTGTACGCTTAAAAAAAGAAGACACCTCATCCCATGGGACGAGGTGCCCTCGCGGTGCCACCCAACTTCGGCCGCCCAAGTAGCCTTTATAGCAAAAAAGGCATTTCATCCTTTAGGACGAAATGCCTCTCTCAGCCACCTAAATGCAGCCATCTCGTTTCGGGTACGGAAGGTTTCCCTTCGATACCCTGCCCTTTTAACGGCGGACTCCCGGTCAATACTACTGACCTTTCGCACGACTCCTCCCGGGCCCATCAAGCGGCAACCAGAGTACCGGGCTCCCACCTACCCCGGCTCTCTGCGACCTGGTTTACCGCATCCTTCCCGTTCATCGAATTTGAACTTATTTAATCTTGCTTGTTGATATATTTTATAATAAAAATACGGAATATGTCAATATAAGAAGTTATCGCTCGCGTTAATTTGCTGTTCATCCTTTACATAAAAGTGCCCAATTTCAAAGCGTATCATCTTATGAACATGAAGTAGAGGGCAAAGGTTATCGATAAAATGTACATCACCCAATGGACCTCTCTTCCCTTTCCGGAAAGCAGCATCAAGACAGTATACGATATAAATCCCAGCGCAAGTCCCATCGATATGCTAAAAGTAAGCGGCATCAGGATTGCCGTGAGAAAAGCTGGAAAGGCTTCCAAAAAGTCTCCGAACTTTATTTCATTTAAGCTGCTGGCCATGAATACCCCAACTATTATCAATGCCGGTGCTGTAGCCTGGGCAGGCACAGCCAGCGCTATCGGAGAAAAGATGATGCTAGCGATGAAAAGCAACGCCACAACTACGGATGTAAGGCCCGTCCTTCCACCCACACTGACGCCAGCCGCACTTTCTACATAAGTGGTAGTATTGCTGGTACCCAACAATGCACCTACAACAGTCCCTAACGAATCGGCAAAGAGCGCTTTATTACCCCGCTTTAAATTGCCGTGCTCATCTAACATTCCCGTGCGACTTGCAACACCTACAAACGTGCCTATAGTATCGAAGAGGTCAGCAAAAAACAGTGAAAATATCACAGGATACATCGAAAGTTTCAATGCCCCCATAATATCAAGCTTCAAAAATCCTGGGGCGATGCTAGGAGGCGAAGATATCAAAGAAGAAGGCAACTTAGTTATACCCATGGGAATACCGATGATGGTCGTCAGGATTATCCCTATGAGGATACCGCCCCTTACTCCTCTTGCCACCAGCGCGGCAGTAATAACAAGCCCTATAACTGCAAGAAGCGTCCCCGGGTCCTTCAAATTTCCTAAGTCTACAAAAGTTGCAGGATTTGCGACTATTATTCCGGCATTTTTAAAACCTATAAAGGCTATGAATAGTCCTATTCCTGCACCCACGGCGTGTTTTAACTGCAGCGGAATCGCCCTTATCAGAAGTTCCCTAATCCCCGTCAGCGTAACTATAACAGCTATTATTCCAGAAACAAAAACCGCACCGAGCGCCGTCTGCCATGGAATCTTCATGCCGCCCACCATCACGTATGCGAAGAACGCGTTTAGCCCCATGCCAGGCGCTAATGCAAAAGGATAGTTGGCATAAAGCCCCATAAACATTGTTGAAATCGCAGCAGCTAAAGCTGTAGCCATAAAAACTGCCCCCTGGTCTAGACCGGCATCCTTCAATATCACCGGATTAACCAGAAGTATGTAGGCCATCGTCACAAAAGTTGTAATACCAGCGGTAATCTCCGTCCTCACATTTGTACCATTTTCCGATAATTTGAACACCTTCTCCGCCAGGCTCTCTGAAGTTTTTTTGGAAATAGCCATCTCCTCCCTCACAATAAATCCCTCCAGTGATATTATTCCCCCGAAAAAATAAAAAGTCCCCGACTATGGGGAAAGTAATTTTTCCCCTATAGCCTTCGGTGGTTTACGGCCACCCGGTAGAGACTTCCGGGCCATATTCCCGGAATTATATAGGGGGGTTAATAAATTGGGGCGGTTTTAAGTTTAAATTTATATTACCAGATGAATTTGGAAAAGTCAATATAGAATCGAACAATTTTTAGCTTAATTTTGTGAATCGTTCGTTTCTATTTTTTGCCATACCCTTAAATTTTTTATATAATAAATAAAAATGAGGATACCCGGAGTGGTAGCGCTATGAGGACATTTGTAGTTGATAGTTTTTGGAATAACTTTAATGCAACTTTAAATGCACCACTAAAGGCATTTATTCGGTGTAAAGTTGAAGGTGGTTACATAATCGAAATTGACGGCGAAAAATTTTTCGCAAGGAGTGAACTTCAAATCCCTGAAGGGGAGATTGTACATTTAAAGCCCATCTCCTATTCCGGTGGAAAAATAATTTTTAAACTCCTAAGCCGGCAGGAAATGAAAGAAAACCCTCCTTTTTCAAAGACTCCTTCACCCGATGTCTTGCCTTTTCTTACACTTTCCAACCTAAACCTGCCTATTACTCAAGAAAGACTAAAAGTGCTTCACAGCATTGTCGAAAGGCTGGCAAAAAAATTGGTACAAGAGAAAAAAAGTGAATATAAACCCGTTGCCGAACCAACATTGGAACTGGGCATCAAAATACTGAACGTCGCCCATGTTGCACTTAAGGACAAAAAAGTAGCATTCTTTGCTCTGCATCATCCCGTTTATAGACATATCTTCATCAAAGTGAAAGAAGAATTAAAAAATAAGAGCCCTGAAGACTTAACCAAATCTTTTTCCTTTTTCGTTAATACTTTCAATTTCGGGAAGGTTCTTGTAAATTTATTCTATATAAACGGGAAGTTAAGCGGTACCCTGGTGTTTGAAGGTCCCGATAATTTAAAAAAGGCCCGAAAGCGCTATGAAGAAATCAAAACCGAATTTATCTTTTCATCTTTTATCGAAACGCTCTCTTGGCAGTGGAAAAAATCCAATTTATTGGAAGAATTTTTAAAGGAGGATCTGGCATCCTTTAATTTAAACAGAAAACTAGACGTAATTCTATAGCTTCAATTAGAAAAAGGGGGTCATCGCTCTGAAAGAGAAAAACAACCAGGGCAAAAAAGCCGTTGCGATCAAATACGACCTCGACAAGGATTTTGCTCCAAAAGTCATCGCTTCCGGCAGGGGCGAAATAGCACAAAAAATCATAGAGACAGCCGCCGAATGCGGAATTCCAATCCATAAAGACCCGGAACTCGTTAAGGCACTAATTTCAGTGGAGGTTGGATTAGAAATTCCGCCAGAACTATATGCAGCGATAGCCGAGGTCCTTGCTTTCATATATAAACTAGATGAAAAAATTTCTCAATAGCTGCTTGATTGAAAATCATTTTCATGTTATAATGTGACTAGATGAGATTGAATATTATTTTCATTAGGGGGGAACATAAATGCTAGAATTGCTGTTTTCGAATAACCAGGTTGTAGTGGAGAAAATAAATAAAGCCATAAAAGATGTTGAAAAAATCCTAAAACTCGTCTGGGAACAGGAATAATGGGCTAAAAAGCCCGTTATTTTTTTATTTCTGGTAAATTTCAGCAATTAATAGTATAATTATTTTAGAGGGGGTGGTAGAAAATTAAATCCTATATCTTGCGAGGGGGAACATAATATATGTGGAAAAAATTTATTAGTTCTATCGTTATTTTGTTTATCCTTTTCCTGGTATTCTCGGCCTTTCCCGCTTTCGCATTAGAAGGCGAAAGTCCGAAAATTTCTCGAGAGCAAGCAGTAGAACTCGTGAAGAAATTTTTCGATACTAGGATATACGACAAATTTTCGATAGATTACAGGGAAACACCGGAAGGCGCTTTCTGGTATTTAAATTGGACCTCTTCTAAAGAGCCTTACCCAAGTCTTTATGCTACGGTGGACGCTGACAGGGGACACATAAAGAATCTTTCCATATACCCTGGAAGTGACTCAGGAAAAGGCGCAATTTTGCCAAAATTTTCTGAAGACGAGGCGAAGAACATCGCTATAGGGTTCGCGGCAAAGCTGCAACCCGAGGAGTTTGAAAACACAGTTCTAAGCCCTGAGCCGCTGCCACCTGTACGGCCCCTTATCGACATTTATGCGAGGCAGTACTGCTTTTATTTTCAACGGATACACGAGGGTATTCCTGTAGTCGACAATGGTTTTTATATAACCGTAGACGCCTTTACAGGCCAGGTTATAGATTACAGTTTCGAGTGGTATTTCGGCGAACTTCCCTCCCCTGAAAAAATCCTGTCAAAAGGTGATGCCGAAAAGATTTTCCTCGAAAAATCCGGGTTGAATTTGATTTACAAGCGTTACTTCGACTATGAAAAAAGGCAGCTCAAAATAAAGCTGGTTTATCAAATAGAAAGTCCCAACAGCTTCTTTGTTGATGCTTACTCTGGCGAGGTCATACAAAGAAGCCCTGATTACAGGTACCCGCCATATTATGGGGAAGCCGGAGCGGGTGATATAATCAAACAGGCTTTGACCGAACTCACTCCTCAGGAGCAAAAAGAGCTGGAAGATGCAAAAAAACTAATATCAAAGGAAAAAGCTATCGAAATCGTAAAAAATTACGTGGAAATTCCAGAAAACTATGTGCAACAATATGCATCGCTTTACGAGGATTACGAAAATCCGGGCCGGAGGTTGTGGAGCTTAAGCTGGGAAAAGAGAACTGATAAGCCCGAAGACTACGGAACTATAAGTGCGCAGATCGATGCTTCAAATGCAGAGCTCTTGAGTTTTTATACTTATGATAGCTCAAGATACACCCAGGATTTCAGGCAGAACCTGAACCTTGAAGATGCCCAGAAAAAGGCCGATGAATTTTTAAAATTGGTGCAGCCCGAAAAGTACGGCATGGTAAAGCTCGAAAAACCCGTAAGCCAACCACCGACTTCCGAAGAAGTCAGGGAATTCGGCTTCAATTATGTAAGGCAGGTAAACGACATACCCTTCCCGGACAACGGCTTTAGCGTAACCGTTGATGCTAAAACCGGCAAGATTTTAAGTTACTACACCAGATGGACGGAGGCTTCTTTCCCCGAACCCGCCGGAATAGTAGATAAAAGCGACGCTGAAAAGCTCTTTTTGGAAAAAATAGGCCTGCAGCTTTCGTATGTGCCGTTTTATGAATCGGGAAAGAGCAATTACAAGCTCGTATATAGAATTACTCCCTTCAGCTCTAACACCTTTGACGCCTTTAACATGAAGCCCCTGGATTATACAGGAAATACCATCGAAGAAAAACCCAGAATAGAATTTAAAGACATAAAAGGCCATTGGGCGGAAAAGGAGATAAGGCTGCTTTGCGACCTGGGTATAATAGAAGCTGAAAGCGATAAATTCGGACCTGACGAAAAAATAAAAGCAACTGAATTTTTGAAAATGATGCTTAAAGCTACTGGCGGTTACCCAATAACAGGTATGGCAAAGCCCATGCCTGAATATGTAAATAATGATGAAACGCGGGAAACCGTAGACCAGGACGAAAAAATAATCGAATCCGCCGTGAGGCTAGGATTGATCAAAAAGGGAGAAGTCGCCAAACAAAGCCCCATTTCGAGGGAATTGATGGCGGCAGTTTTAGTAAGAGCTATGGGGTTTGAGAAGGTAGCTTCGATTAACGATATATATATAATAAAGGCAAAAGACGCTTCGGCAGTAAATCCGGCTTACAAAGGCCATGCAGCAATAGCAATGGGTCTTGGGCTTATCAGGGGTACCTCGGGTAATTTCCTGCCTCAGGCTGAGGTTACTAGAGCCCAGGCAGCCGTTGCCCTCGTTCGGTTTATGAGCGCGGAAAGGTAACGATTTGTAAAGACGGGTTGATCAGGCTTGTGCCTGTTTAACCCGTCTTCATTTTTTGACTATAACCCCTTTCATGTTGTCCCCGTCCAGGTAGACATCGAATTCTCCCTCATAAATCCAGACAGCCTTATGACCGGTGGCCTTTCTGGGGGCGTTTCTGAACCAATCGAAATTAATGATATTTGTCTTAATGTTGTCGAAAACGGGCATGTACAGAATGCCGTCCAGCTCTAAATCGGCGAAAAAGTGGGTGCCGTAAGAAAGTTCCGGTGTAAAATTTTTCCTTTGAATCCCCACCTCAACCAGAACTCCGCAGTTGCAGATTTCGTTATAGTTTACGGGAACGCCCTGCAAGGGGTTGCTTGAGCCCCATCGCCCCGGCCCCACCAGGATATACTTTTCCCCTGCAAGGCTCTCGTTAACCCTTCCCACTTCCCTGGCGATAGCGTATTTGTCAGCGCATGCGTAAAATTCGTCGTGGTCCACGTAGACCAGAAATTTTACCCCCTGCACCATACCGTTGGTCAGCATTCGGTCCCCGGCAAGTATAATATTCTCCCTTTTTATTCCTTCCGGAATCCTTACCTTGCGGTATTCTTCCTTGCTAGAAAGAGGCCTTACCTGAATCAGGGCAAACTTGGGATCCTCAGGCTCGTACGCCCACTCCACATCCACCGCAATCCCCATCGCATCCTCGAGCACTGAAAAAAGATATTTCATCAATTTGAAAAAACGGGGTTTATATGCGGGAAACCTGTCAAAGGTGAATATAAGCTTTTCTCCCGGTCCTAGGGAAGATATCACAGCAGGAATATCCTTTATCACGTTTTCGTAGGCAGAATAGAGGCTGCAGAGTTTATTAAAGTTCCTGTGATACGGTATCAGGTCGAGCCGCTCATTGATATTGTAAGATTCCAAATATCCCGTCCTCAAGTTCAGCATATCAAAAGTTTCCTGGGAGTACTTGGCAATCTCCTGGACATTATTTCCTTCCGGCCTTAATTCCAGATTCGTCAGAGAGAAGGTTCTCGCATATCCTCTATTCGTGCTCCTTGTGCCGAGGCCGAAGACCATCCGAACGACCCCGTCTTCCTTTCGTATCCTCTCCGTAAAGCGCCGGTAATTCTGGGAAAACCCCACACCCGCAATTTCCGGGTAAAAACCATCGCCCCTTCGTTTTCCAAAAAGTTGTTGAACGATGACCGCCATCTTTTCTTCGGGTAGGTTATGCTTTTTTCTGTACACTACCGCATTTATCCCAAACGTGCTGGCATAAACCTGTTTTATCGCAAAAGTTATCTGGTGCAGTCTTTGTTCTTCGCCACCATTATTTGGTATGAACGTAGTAAAATATTTGCCTGCAAAAGAGTATTTCACGCTGTCCTCCAACATTGAAGACGACCTGATTGCCAGAGGATAGTCCATCTCAGCAACAATCTTCCTCAGAAACCCGATCACGTATTCAGGAAAATCCCCACCCATAATGGCCTTTTGAATTTTCTTAATTTCATCCGGCTCGTCCTCTATAATCTTGTAAATCTTATTTTTTTCAATAAAGTCTTCATATACACTAGTCGCTATAAAATAGCTAGTAGGTATTGTCACGTTAGTTAAAATTTCATCTTCCTTCTTTTCAAGCAGTAGTTTCGAAAACAAAAATCCCTTAGCTTTTCCTCCGATTGACCCGAAACCCAGCGTCCTCCTTTTGAATTCTTCCAATTGGAGCGGGTCAAAAGCTATATAACTTTTTAATTTTTTATTCTCATTCATTGACATTCAAAAATGCCTCCCCAATATTCTTTAAAAATGTATATTAATTTTCAAAGGGGGAAAAATAAGAACGTAAGGGTTCGCAGCAGCCGAGCCAAGATCGCCGCAGGACTTTGATAAGGTCCTGCGGCGGTCGGCCAAAGGTCGGTATCGGGTGCCAAACACCGGTACCGGCCGGCGGGCAGAGTGTTATGTGTCTTATAAGGCTCTTGGATGGCCTGATTGGGTCATTCAAGGGTCCAAAAGGATGCATAACATTCGAGCTAAGATCTTCATGGGTTCCGCAGGTCACGACCTTTTAATGAGGTTTGGCTCGAGGTCTTAAGCAGTCGAGAGATTGCTTAAGGCTTCTAAGGTACTCGTGAAGGTCGAGCGAAGGTTATCAGGGGTTTTGTAATGGTCCCATGCAGCCGAAAGGTTGCAGCGGGCTACGTAGAGATCTCTGATAGCCGTAGCGTAGGTTGCTGCGGGCTCTTACTTTGCTATTTATATCTGGCCTTAAAATATTGGAACAAGGGAAATAAGGTAAGCCCCTTATATGTCAAAAAGGTATAAAAATATGCCCACAAAAAATCCGCAAGAAAACTGTAAATAAAATAAACTTTAAAATCTATTCCTACGATGCCCGAAGCCCAAATAGCCGGAGTGCGCGGAATCCCAATGAACCTGCTTGCGATTATGAAAGGACCTCCATAGCGGATGTACCACTCCTTTACCATTTCAAAGCCTTCCCGCCAAAGCTTAATTTTTCTCCCGTACCTGTCGAAAAAGGGTTTTCCTTTGGTGCGACCCGCATAATATGCGAGCACGTTTCCAAAAAGGTTGCCTAGGGCTATAATTATTACGGTATTCCAGAAAGAAATTCTTCCGATTTTTATGAGAAAGGCACAAGCAATGAATACCACCTGTACGGGAAACGGCATTCCCGTTCCTTCCAAGGCAAAAACAGCAAAAATAGCAATCCAACCGTACTTTAACACTATATCGTATAGTTTTATTATAGGCAAGCTCATAAGTTTTCACCATAAATTTTTTCGCTATGTCCATTTTTTTATTTTTGCCTTATTTAAAAAAAATTATATATAAAAAAAATGGGCCGTATAGCCCATTTATGCAACTTTATACAACAGACGGTTCGAATATGAGCTCGCCCCTTTCAAACCTTCCGAGGTCCAGTTTATCGATAGGTATACTCGTGGGAAGTCCTAAAACGCATTCCGCCATAAGCACACCGGTTATGGGCCCGAACATAAATCCGTGGCCTGAAAAACCGGTGGCTACGTAAAGCCCCTCCACCTGCTCTACCCTGCCCAGGATGGGCTGGGCATCGGGAGATATCTCATAAAGACCCGACCACTGCCGCACGATTCGCACATTTTTTAAGTAAGGCAGGAATCTCACCGCTTTCCTGCACATCTCCTCCACAAAGTCCCACGATGATGTTACGCTGTAAGTTTCGTGTTCCGCGGGGCCGTGACCCATTATGAATTCCCCGCCCGGTTCCTGCTGACAGTAAATATTACCAGCAAAGGACATTATCATAGGGCCCAGGCGGTGGTTTACGGGCTCTGTAACGAGGATCTGGTGGCGTTCTGGCCTCACGGGTATGTCTACGCCAGCCATAAAGCCCACTTCCTTCGACCAGGCACCTGCGGCGATGAGTACCTTATCCGTGTAAATATCTCCTTTGTTGGTATTTACGCCTTTAATCCTTCCTTCTTCGACAATAATCCCCGTCGCTTCAGTATAGGTATAAATCTCCACGCCGAGCCTTTTTGCCGCTTGTGCATAAGCTATCATAGTGTGGAAAGGATTGGCGTGGCCATCCTTTTGGTGGAAAGCACACGCCAAAATACCTTCTATATTAAGGTCCGGCACTATCTCCCTTGCCTCTTCGGGGGTGAGGAGCACCGAATTTATCCCTAAACTATTTTGAAGGGCAACGTTTTTCTTGAACTGCTCCACTTCTTTTTCCGTTACGGCCATCAGCAGGTATCCGCCCTGTTTGAATTCGATATCTCCTTCATAGTCCAAAATTTCGTTTAGGTTTTCGAAAATCTCGCAGGAAGCCTTGGCAAGACGGCAGTTCATCTCCGTTCCCCACTGCTGCCTGACGCCAGCGCCGCATCTTCCGGTAGAACCGCTCATCAGGTAACCTTTTTCTAACACCACCACATCCTTCATGCCCATGGCCGCGAGGTTATAAGCCGTGGCAAGGCCCGATATCCCCCCGCCTATAATTACAATTTCAGCAGTTTTTTTCATCTTCGCTTCCCTCCAGTATCACCGACATCTTTATATTTTTGGCAGGAGGCCGGAAAGTAGTTACCTCTATTTCTGCTGGATTTTTATTCGTTGCCTTCGCAAGCTCCGCCAAAAGCAACGTCCGGCATGTCCGGCCCTGGCACTGTCCCATGCCGCAGCGGGTTATCCTTTTTATCTCTTCCATCGATGTATATCCCTTTTCTATAAGGGCCTCGATTTCCTCAAGCGTCACGTCCTCGCACCGGCAGATAATCGTCTTGCTTTTCATTTTATACCACCCCGACCTTTATATTCCTTACCGCCATCGAAAGATGCTTCGGAACTGTTACGGTAACGATTGGGGTCCTATCTTCATACTTCCCCTTCCGTACCTTTACGACCCTACCCCTACCTACCATCGCACCGCTTCTGTCCAGCAACTCAACCTCCTGGCCTTCTTCCGGAAGCGGGAGAAACTCAAAGGGCATAGACACCGTGGCTTCACTTTCCGAATAAGTCTCATCGACTACAAATATGGCAAGTCCCGGACACTTGCTTATGCAAAGACCGCACCCAATGCATTTTTCGTAATCGATTTTGGGAAGGTCGTTTATATCTTCAAACTTTTCTATTGCTCCGACCCTGCAGGCGGTGTAGCACGGATTGCAAGGGATTTTTTGGAAACATTCGATAACCGCCACTGGCCCCTTTTTGAGCCTTTCGGCCGGAGGAATCCTAGGGGCCAATTCCTCTGCCGTCGGTATTCCGTTTGTAGCAAGCATATCAATTCACACTCCTTACGAGGCTAATTTGGAAAGTCCTTTGCGGATTTTCTCCCCGACCGGCCCGGAGCGCAGATTTTCAAGCTCTCTTTTAACCTCTGCCTTCTTTTCCTCGCAACTACCATCGTCATATCCGAGACTTTGAGCAGCAGAAAGACCTGCCAGCCTTCCCTCCATCATTGCGCTCGAAGCCTCTTCCACTCCAGCCACATCGCCGGCCACGTAAATTCCGGGAACCGTTGTCTCCATATTCTCGTTCCTCACGGGCACATGCCCTCCGAGTTCCGGAACGTATTTCATCCTGCAGCCGGCCTGCCACAAAAGTTCTGCCAGAGGTGACAGCCCCACCGCTATGCACATCACATCCACGTTAAACACTTTTTCAGTCCCCGGTACCGGCTTCCAATTTTCATCCAACTTCCATATAACCGCCCTTTCCAGGGCTCCTGTCATCTTGTTGGGATATGCCGCCTTCACAGTATAAGAAGTAAGGATGGGCACTCCAAGTCTTGCCACTTTTGAAGCATGAACCCAGTAACCCCCTATTGTAGGCGCGGCATCGATTATCGCCTTTACGTTGACCCCCGCCTGCATCAACTGGTAACTCACAATGAGGCCTATGTTGCCTGCTCCGACCATCAGCACGTTTTTACCCGGCAACACCCCGTGTTCGTTCATCAGGGTCTGCACGGCCCCGGCTCCGTAAATTCCGGGAAGGTCGTTGTTTTCAAAAAGCAGAAATTTTTCCGAGGCGCCCGTTGCTACAACAATTCTCTCAGCCTTCATCTTAACCCATTTTTTCTCTTCAACCTCGATCCCCAACACGCCGTCATCGGGATAATAGGCAACGACTGTCGAATCCAACATTACTTTAATTTTCGGGTTTTCTTTTATCTTTTCCGACAAAATCTCAGCAATTTCTATTCCGCGCACCGAAGCGTACTGCCTTTCCGAGCCGAAAAACTTGTGTGTCTGCTTTACGAGCTGCCCTCCCAGTCTCGAATTTCTGTCTATCAGCGTGACGCTTGCGCCCATTTCCGCAGCAGCCAGCGCCGCCATGAGGCCAGCCGGTCCCCCACCTATAACCGCAATCTGTGCCTGCTTCAATTGAGTTCACCCCTGCCTTCCTGTGTTTCTATTACCATGCCTTCGCGCAGCTTCTCGGTGCACACCCTCACGTTCGGTTCGCCGTTCACGGTCATGAGGCATGAAGAACAATTCCCTATGGCACAATAAAATCCCCTCGGTCTTTTCAGCTTTTTGCTGTAACTTAAAACCCTCACGCCGTTGGCGTGCAGCGCCGCCGCAATGGGCTCCCCTTCAAATCCTTTCATCTTTTTGCCGTTAAAGGTGAATTCAACTTCCCTTCCCCGCTTGAAAGTCAATATAGGGTGTTCTTCGATTCTCATGTCCCTTCACCTCTCATCTTTAAAATGCTTTTCTTTTAATATGTAATGCCTCAATTCCCTGAGGTGCACTTTGATCTTTTCAACGGCCTCATCTTCCTTGCGCTCAGAAATGGCTTTAACTATATCGCTGTGCTGCCTGCATAGCTCCAGCCAGTCGTCGAAATCCAACATAGTTTTTTCCCGCAAGTCCTTGCTTACCGTGAGAAGGTAGGCCACCACCTCCTTTAGGACGAAATTATGCGACGCTTCGGCCAATGCCAGATGAAAGGCCATATCTTTGTCTTTTTCCCGGTATTCTTCCAAACTCGTGCCAGCCCCGTGGAATTCTCTATCCAATGCCATCAACTTTTCTATGTCCTCTTTTGTTGCGCGCTTCGTCGCCAAGCTTACAACCCTTATTTCGATAATTTCCCTGGCTTCAATGACATCCAAAAGCGCATCTCTTTCCAAGTCCATCGAGGTAAAGTTCATGAAGGAAGAGCCGGATATTTTCCTTAGATATCTCCCTCCGCCCGGACGGCTCTCCACTATGCCCCTTGATTCTAACACCCTGAAAGCCTCCCTCAAAATCGACCTGCTCACTCCGAGTTGTTCTATAAGCTGCCTTTCGGACGGAAACTTGTCGCCGGGCTTCAATTCCCCCTTGTCGATCATGCCCATTACCTGCTGGATTATGGTTTCATACAGCCTCACGTTTTTGACCCTTTGGAAATTCATGATGACCTCCTGACTATTTAGCTTACTTGGTCATCCAGTTATATTTACTTTATAGATATTCTTCATTTATTTAAAAAATCCTTCGAATTAAATACACATTTTTTAATTTACATTATTAGTTTACTATTTAACAAATTGCACAACGAACGCCGTTGTGCTAAGATTACTTTTTAGAAAGGGGATTTGCTATGAAAAACGGAGAATTAATAACACTCGGCATAGAAACTTCCTGCGATGAAACGTCGGCTTCAGTAGTAGCGGGCGGCAGAAAGATTCTTTCTAACGTCATACTTTCCCAGACTGAATGGCACGAAAGATTCGGCGGCGTTGTACCTGAAATCGCATCAAGGAAACACCTGGAATCTATATGCGCAGTTGTAGAGAAGGCATTTCAAGAAGCTAACGTCAATTTTAGTGACGTAGACCTGGTAGCAGTCACCAATGGCCCCGGGCTAATAGGCGCTTTGATTGTCGGCGTCTCCTACGCAAAAGCCGTAGCTTACGCAATAAAAAAGCCCCTCATCGGGGTTAATCACATAGAGGGGCATATTTACGCTAATTTCCTTGAAAACGATTTTGAACCTCCCTTTATTTGCCTCGTAGTTTCTGGAGGACACACTCATCTTATCCACATGGAGGACCATGGAAAATACACCGTGCTGGGCAGGACAGTGGACGACGCTGCCGGTGAGGCTTTTGACAAAATAGCGAGGGCCTTGAACCTTGGCTACCCAGGGGGGCCGGCTATCGACAAAATAGCCCGGCAGGGCGACGAAAACGCTATCTCTTTTCCGGTCGCCCAGATAAAGGGAAGTGACCTGGATTTCAGCTTCAGCGGCCTTAAATCAGCCGTTCTCAATTTTCTCAACCACTGCAGGCAAAAAGGGGTTCTGGTAAAAGTAGAAGACGTAGCTGCCAGCTTTCAAAAAGCCGTCGTAAGTGCTCTTGTGGAAAATACCATTGAAGCGGCAAAAAGAACCAACTGCCGGGTTATAGCTCTGGCAGGAGGCGTCGCTGCAAACAGCCGGCTAAGGGAGGAATTCCAAAAAAGAGCCGACGACAAATTCGAAATTCACTTCCCGCCAGTAAAACTCTGCACTGACAACGCCGCCATGATAGCATGTGCAGGCTATTACAGGTACAGGCAAGGATTTTCGTCAGACCTAAGCCTCGAAGCTTATGCAAATCTGAGACTTTTTTGATACATGTGGAAAATAAAACTGGGGAAATTGTGGATAAGTGACGTACAAAGGATGGTTTTTAAGTTTTTTCTGTGGATAACTTTGTGGATATGTGGATAATACTTACTTTTCATTCAAATTTGTCCACATTATGACAGCGTCTTCATTGTTGTCAGTATAGTATCCCCGCCTTATCCCTATGGGCTCAAATCCCAATTTAGTATAAAGGTTCTGGGCAATGTAGTTGCTCTTTCTCACTTCGAGGGTCATCATCTTGGCTCCGCTTTCCCTGGCCATCGTTATGAGGGAGCGCATAAGAAGCTCCCCTATACCCTTTTTTCTGAATCCGGGGTGGACCGCCACGTTGGTCACGTGAGCTTCCCCAACAATTAGCCACATTCCCGCATAGCCCACAACCCTGCCGTCGACCTTGGCCACTATGTACGTGGCGAGCTCATTCGTCGTAAGCTCAAGGAAAAAAGAATTTTTGGACCAAGGATTGGTAAAGCTCAACTTTTCTACTTCCATCACCTGGTCCAAATCTTCCACTCCCATAAGCTCAACGGTTACTTTTTCCAGACTTGCCCTTTCCATACCTTTCCTCCCACTTTTCTTCTGCATGGGATTTTCTCATGTAAAAAGGCCTGATATTAAAACAATTAAAGGTTTTTCCGGCCTTCAAATCCTTTAAGCCAACCTCAGCCACCGAAGATGCTCTGGGCATGGCAAAAGGCCTTTTTGCCACTACGAGCTTTCCCGCAGATTTTACATCTTCAGGAAGAGAAGAATGCACCAAAGGCGCTCCATCTCCCAGCAAAACGGCATTCTGGTTTAAGTCAATAAGCCGTTTTACTAGTTTCTCCACCTTTATTACCTCATAATCCCAAAAGCGGACCAATTCTTTGCCTTCCCAACGGTAAAGGCAAGCGTACACTTCGCCCCTCTGGGCATCAACGGCAGGGCATAAAAAATCACCGCAGTGCATGAGATTGTGTGCCAAAGCGTCCAGTGTATTGACCCCAACAAGGGGTATACCGTGAACGTGAGAAAGCCCCTGGGCACAAGCCATTCCTATCCTTATTCCGGTAAAGGACCCCGGACCTATGGCCACCGCTATGGCGTCCAATTCTCCCAATTGGGTGTACGAATCGGAAAGAAGCCTGTCAATCATTGAGACGAGCTTTTCAAGATGGGTGTGACGGTGGTTCAAAATGTACTCTCCCACTAATTTTTCTTCCGCAAGCAATGCTGCCGTTGCAACTTCAGAAGATGTATCTATGCCAAGGACCTTCATGACTTCTTCATCTCCTGCAAAATTTTTTCGTACTTTTTTCCCTTTGCCGTGAAAATTATCCTTCTTTCCTGCTCTCCAATCGTCTCTAATTCCACCCAAAGAATCTCTTCGGGAAGAATGTCGATGACCAAATCCGCCCACTCAATTATGACGACATATTCTTTTAAATAGTCTCTAAATCCTATCTCTTCTAATTCTCCGGCATCGCTCAACCTGTAAACATCAATGTGGGCAACAGGCACATCTCCACCATACTCGTTTATTATTGTAAAGGTGGGACTCGTCACAAAATCCTCGCTTCCGACCCCTCTTGTAATTCCCCTTGCAAAGGCTGTTTTACCCGCACCCAAATCCCCTTTTAAGGCCACCAAATCCCCTTTTGAAAGGAGACTACCCAATTTTTCTCCCAGCTCCTGTGTCTCTACAACGCTTTTGGTTTCAAAAACAACTTTAAACTCCATAATTTTCCCCATTCTTCGTATTAGTTTTACATATACATTTACATTATATCGCAAATTCCCTTTGATAAAAACTTAAAAATAAAGCACCAACCGTTACCCGGTTAGTGCTTGCGTTCATTCGAGTTAGCTGTGCAAAATGGGAGAAACTTTTTTGTAAATAAGCAGGGTGATAGCCATTATTATTGCACCTTTTAAGATGTTGAACGGAACGATGCTATAAACCACAAGGGTCTTCAAATCTACTATCCTCCCGTTGACGCTCGAACCCATACTCACTATTGCATCGATGGGCATATTAAATATTTTTGCATAAAGCGGGAGGAAGACATAGTAATTGGCCAGAGCCATGCCAACAGCCATCATTAAAGTTCCAAGGATCATTCCAATTATCGCACCCGCTTTTGTCTTATTAGCAGCGTACACCAAGGTTGCTGGCACTACAAATAGAACTCCCGTCAAAAAGTTGGCTATCTCCCCTACAAATGCGGTCTGGTTTTTAAAAATCGCGTGCATAATGTTTTTGATTATTTCGACCAATACTGCCGCCCATGGCCCTATTCCAAAACCTGCAAGCAGGGCAGGCAGGTCGCTTAAGTCCATCTTCAAAAAAGAGGGAAACATAGGAAGCGGAAATTCGAGGTAAGTCATCAACAAAAAAGCCATAACTCCCAGGACCGCCACTTTTGTAAGGTTTCTGGTCTCGCGCAAAGACTCCGCTTTTGAATTGTTAAGCGCACTCATTTTTTACACCTCCGAATATCTCATAATAATTTAAGCCCCGGGATAAACCCCGGGGCAACAATGTCACACAATAAATTCTCGCCTTCTCCCATCCGGACTTTAACCGTCGGCCCCGGATTTTCACCGGGTCAACCCCAAAAAAGGGCTCGCGGGCTCGCCTTACAGGCTCACCGCCGGTCGGGAATTTCACCCTGCCCCGAAGGCATATCCTCGGAAATTAATAAGTTTTTCATAATCAAATATATCAAATAACTTTTACTTGTCAAGGGGGAATTCTTCTCTTTTATAAACCACCTTGCCCTCGATCATTACAAGCTCCGGTTTTGACATGACCTCTAATGGGAAGCCGTCCCATATTACTATATCGGCGTCCTTGCCTTCCTCGATACTGCCCACCCTGTCCGCTATGCCGATAATCTCGGCAGGGTTAATGGTAATGGCCGAAAGGGCATCTTCCTGTTTCATTCCTTCTTTCACCGCAAGGGCAGCGCATATATTTAGGTACTGTATGGGAACAACGGGATGGTCCGTCATTATCGCTACTTTGACTCCTCTTTTTGCCAGGATGCCTGCGGTTTTAAAACTCAAATCTTTTAGCTCCACTTTTGAGCGGGACGTCAAAGAAGGTCCCACCACTGCAGGCACGCCTAGTTCCGCCAGCTCATCGGCAATGAGATGCCCCTCGGTGCAGTGTTCTATCACAACTTCCACATCGAATTCTCGAGCTATTCTTATAGCAGTCATTATGTCGTCCGCCCTATGAGCGTGGGCCCTCAGTGGAATCTTTTTCTCCAAAAGCTCAGAGAGCACTTCCATTTTAAGGTCTTTTTCGAAAAACTCTCCTTTTTCCATGGCTATTTTTCTTTTTTCCAGGTAATTTTTCGCTTTTGTTAATGTCTCCCTTAGGAGGGCCGCCGTTCCCATTCGGGTGGAGGGCATCTTTTTTTGCTGACCATAAACTCGCTTGGGATTTTCTCCGAAAGCCACTTTGAGCCCTGCCGGAGCTTTTACGACCATTTTGTCTATGACTCGACCAAAGGTCTTGACAGCAATGGATTGGCCTCCTATCACGTTGGCACTGCCGGGCCCGGTAAAAACGCAGGTAACTCCACCCTTTATCGCATCGTCAAAAGCCTTATCTCCCGGATTTACGGCATCAAGGGCCCTCAGGTGGGGCGTTACAGGGTCAGTCATTTCGTTGCCGTCCTCTCCTATTTCCCCCACGCCTTCTTCAAAAATACCCACATGGCTGTGGGCGTCAATAAAGCCGGGAAAAATATATTTGCCCCCGGCGTCTATCACCTCACAGCCTTCCGGCACCCGTATATCTTTACCTACTTTGACAATCTTGCCGTCCTCAATTAACACCGTCCCTCCTTCTATTATTTCGCCCTTCATGGTGTAGACCGTACCGCCTTTTATGGCTATCACGACTTATCCCTCCTCTTTGTAGTCACTTCCTCCGGGCCGCATCGACTAAAGCTTCAAAGAGCTTAAGCTGAAGAGGATATTCTTGCCACATCTCCTCGGGGTGCCACTGCACCCCCAGCAAAAAAAATTCCCCGGATGCACTTTCCAATGCTTCCACTATGCCATCCTGCGAAAAGGCCACGGGTTTTAATAATTCCGCCACGTCTTTTACGGCCTGGTGGTGGAAGCTGTTAACCGGAACTAGGTTGGATTCCAATATTCGGTAAAGCAGTGAATCCTTCGATATATTCACATCGTGGCTGGCGTACCACCGGGGAGCATCCTGCCGGTGCTTCAGCGGCTTTTCAATTTCAGAGCCGATATCCTGGTAAACGGTGCCTCCCAAGGCTATGTTTATAAGCTGCACACCGCGGCATATGCCGAGCAACGGCTTTTTCCTTTTTACGGCTTCGCGGCATAGGAAGATTTCCGCCTCATCGCGCAACGGATTTACCACGCCAAGACCAGGCATCGGATTTTCTCCAAAATACCTCGGGTCAACATCGGGACCTCCCGAAAGGAGCAGACCATCCACCCTATCGAGAATAGTAGAAAGGGCATCCTTGTCCTTCAAAGGCGCAACACCTACCGGAATCCCTCCAGCTTTTTCCACCGCTTCATAATACCCGCGATTTAAAAAAATTTTTTCTTCGGCAAAAGAACACGTTATCGCTATCAACGGCCTCATTTTCTCTCCTCTTCCTGCAGACATTTATGACTTTGATTTATTAAATTCTAAATAAAACCTAAAAATCCTTCAAAAAATCAAAAAGCCCTGGGCGGGCTTAAATTTAAAATTCCACAAGTCCCAGGCTTATCTTCAGCGCTTCATCAACCTTAGCCATTATTTCGCTGTCAAGAAAAGCCACCTTTTCCCTCAGTCGCCTCTTGTCTATGGTTCTCAATTGTTCCAGGAGTATTACCGAATCCTTCTCCAGGCCGTATTCTCCGCGTTTAAGTTCCACGTGAGTGGGCAGTTTGGCCTTGTCGATCTGGGAAGTAATCGCTGCCACGATAACGGTGGGGCTGTACTTGTTCCCCACGTCATTTTGCACTACCAATACAGGCCGTATGCCCCCTTGTTCGGAACCGACAACGGGATTTAAGTCGGCATAAAATACGTCTCCTCGTCTTATCTGCACCTTATTCACTCTCCGAAAGACTTGTCTCATAAAGCATCAAATCTTTTAAGTCTTCGTTTATCCCAAATTCCGCCATCCTTAGATTTATTTCCGCCATTTCCAGATACCCGCTTTTTAGCTGCTCTCTCATTCTTATCCTTTCCCTTTCTCTAAGATATAATCTCATGGCATCCTGAATAAATTCGCTTCGGTTTTTTTTCTCCTTTGACAATATCATGTCCACCTGCCTCAGAAGGCTGTCTGGCAGGTTGACCACAATCCTTCTGAGTTCCACCACATTGGCACCCCCTACATGTTATCAAAAATCAATAACATTATGCCTTTTGGCTATGTAAATTATACCTCTCATGCCAGAGGGTTATTTATTTTTATTATTTTACCATTTTTAATGTATATTCTGGGAACCCTTTTGGATATGCCGCATACAATTTCATAAGGGATGGTACCAACTATCCTGGCTATTTCATCGGCCGTAACCGCGCCGTCCTTTCCTTCGCCAAAAAGTTCAACATCGTCGCCGGGCATTACTCCGGGAACATCGGTAACGTCCACCATGCTCTGGTCCATACAGATCCGGCCAACTATCGGGGCTCTTTTCCCCTTTATCAAGACCTCCGCTCTGGAAGACAAAAGTCTCGGGTAACCATCTGCATACCCCACAGGCAAGGTCGCAATGATGCTCTCTCTTTTCGTGACAAAAGTTCCTCCGTAACTTATCGGAGTGCCTGCAGGCACCCTTTTTACGTGGGATACGCAGGTTTTAAAGCTCATCACGGGTTTTAAATTGATTTTTTCCCTTTCTACTTCATCGGAAGGGTAGATGCCGTAAAGGATGATGCCGGGCCTTACCATGTCAAGGTGCATTTCCGGAAGGTCGATAATCCCAGCGCTGTTGGCCACATGTTTTATCGGTATTCTGAATCCCCGGCTCTCCAAGGCCGTTACAATCATGTCATATTTCTCAAACTGCTCTTTAGTAAAGCTCTTGTCCCTTTCGTCGGCCTTTGCAAAGTGGGTGAAAATGCCTTCCACTTCAATCCCGGGGAGTTTAAATATCTCCTCAATATCCGTAAGGCACGACATTCTTGCCGGAAAGCCAATTCTCGACATGCCGGTATCGAGCTTTATATGAACCTTGACCTTAAATCCACGCTCTTCGGCTTTTTTTGAAAGCAACTTCGCGGAATTAAGGTTGTAAACGGTCTGGGTTATGCCGTACTCTACTATTTTATCAAACTGCTCCTCGGGTGTAAAACCCAAAATCAGGATGGGCGCTTTTATTCCCGCTTCCCTTAAAGATAAAGCTTCTTCCAAGATGGCCACGGCCAAATACTTTGCCCCGCATGAAAGGGCCGTATTTGCTACTTCCACGGCTCCGTGGCCGTAGGCATCGGCCTTCACCACCGCGCAGAGGAAGGCCCCGGAACTTGTTATCCTTTTTATTTCGTTGATGTTGTGTTCCAGGTTATCCAGGTTTATCTCAGCCCTGGTAGGTCTGAATCTCATATCCATATACTTTCTCCCCTTTTTGCAGGTATTTTAAAGCCTCAGGGATGTTTTCTATTATATCCCCTGCCACCAGCGGGATTTCACCTTTTTTCTCCGCCGCCGCATCCCCTGCCAGCCCGTGCAGGTAGACTCCGGCCGCGGCAGCCTCCACAGCATCAAGACCCCTTGCCAGAAAAGCGCCTATCATGCCGGCGAGCACATCGCCGCTGCCGCCCGTAGCCATTCCCGGGTTTCCGGTGGGATTTATATAGACCGGGTGTCCCGGCGAGTATATCAAGGTGCGGGCTCCCTTTAAGACCACCGTACATCCGAAGGTTTCGCCGGCCTTTTTTGCCACATCCCACCTGTTTTCCTGCACTTCCCGGGGTGTCATGGAAAGCAGCCTTGCTATTTCCCCGGGGTGAGGCGTGATTACGACGGGAGCTTTAGCATCCTTGAGCACCCCGGGACTCCGAGAAAGGTTGTTTATCCCGTCGGCGTCTATCACCATCGGCCTTTCGTATTCTGATACAAAGCTTCTCACGAATTTCGCCGTTTCCCGATGGCACGAAAGCCCGGGGCCGACTACAACCGCATCGCATTTTTGGGCAAATTCCAGTGCGGGCTTTAAAGCTTCCTCCGAGAGCGTCCCTTCCCCCGTATCGGGAAGGGGCAGGGTCATAACCTCGGTCACCTTCACCTCAAGGATGTCGTTCAAACTTTCCGGCACCCCCAGCGTCACGAGCCCTGCTCCGCACCGGGCCGCACCTAGTCCCGAAAGGGCACAAGCCCCCGTCATCCCTTTTGAACCCGCTAAAATGAAAACCCTACCCATGTCTCCCTTGTGGGCATCGGGTGCGGGGCTTTTAATATAGCCTTTTATGAGCGCCGGTTCCAAAAGACAACCATCGGCTTCGAATTCCTCAAAAACCCTGTTGGGTATACCTATGTCCGCGATTACTACCCTACCCGCATAGGCTGCCCCCGGATAGAGCAACAAACCTACTTTCAAAGCTCCCATCGTTACCGTGACATCGGCTTTCACCGCAGCGCCCAGTACCCTTCCGGTCGTCCCGCATATTCCCGATGGTATATCTACTGCAATAACGGGAAGTCCGGACTCATTTATCGCTTCTATGAGCTTTTTGTGAAACCCTCCCACTTCCCCCCTCAGGCCGGTCCCGAAAAGGGCATCCACTACTGCACTAAATCCATCAAAAAGTCCCCTGAGTTTCTCCGATTCGCCATCCCCTTTTAGCTCCAAAACGGGAATTCCCATATTTTTTATGACTTTGAGGTTTACCGCGGCATCCCCCGAAATCTCATTAAAAGGCGACGCCAGAAAAACCATCACCTCAAAACCCATATTGGCAAGGTGTCTTGCGGCCCCAAAGCCGTCACCGCCGTTATTGCCCTTGCCGCAGACCACGGCCACCTTCCGCGGAGATTTCTTTTTTCCGTACACTTCTTCAATCTTTTGCCTCACAGCAACGGCCACCGCTCTGCTGGCGTTTTCCATCAGGACTATCCCCGGAACTCCGTAAACCTCAATAGCCCTTCTATCTATCTGCCGCATTGTCGAAGGACTTACTGCCCTCATCCTTCACGCCCCCTTCCGCCATTGAAAAGGCCACGGCATAATCCCGGCAGTGGGAAATGCTGACAAGCAACCGAGTAAATCCCCAGCTTTCCGCTAATTCCAAAGCCTTTCCGCCGAGCCTCACCGTCGGTTTTCCCGATTCATCCGATAGTATCTGTATATCCTTCCATCTTACATAGCCAATGCCAGTCCCTAACACTTTGCTTACGGCTTCTTTTGCAGCAAACCTGCCGGCCACGTACCTGTAGAGAATCTCGCCTTTTTTTTGTTTAATTAAATTTATTTCCTCTTTTGTAAATATCTTTCTTATAAAATTATCATTCTTCACTGCTCTTTTTATCCTTTTGATCTCTATTATATCGACTCCTATTTCCACCAAAAATCACCTCTATGTTTCCAGGAAAAAAGGGAAATAATATATGCTAGGTTAATCTAATGCAATAAATAATTCTATATTCCCACCCCAAACACCTTCCCGAATATTAAAAAATTTTACAGGTAAGGTATTGACCTTCTTTGACCTTTGTATTATAATTATAATTGCCAGTAGTAAAATTTGTAAAAGGAGGGAATGGTATGCGCGGCCGGGAATTGATGCCTTGGAGAAGAAGAGGATTTTTCCCAAGCATCTTTGAGTTTGACGTAGAAAACTTCCTTGATAATTTCTTCGATTTCTTCGGACAGCAGCCCATCCGGATCGACATGCGGGAGACCGAAAGCGAATATATAGTAGAAGCCGATATGCCCGGTTTTGACAAAAACAGCATAGAAATAAGGTACGAAAACAACATGCTCACCATTTCCGGACAGCATGATGAAATAACCGAAGAAAAGAGAGAAAATTACATTCACCGCGAACGCAGAAGGGGAAGTTTCAGCAGAACCATCCCTGTCCCTGAAAATGTAGATGCAGAAAAGATAAAGGCAAACTACAATAACGGAGTTCTAAAGGTTATATTGCCCAAAATGACCCCGAGCAAACCTTCAGGCCGAAAGATTGAAATAGAATAGGCATTCGTAGCCACAGGCAAGGCGTAAAAATCGCCTTGCCTTTTATTTTTTTCTTATCAAAAGATTATTTCGACACATAATGTAAGGTTTTCAATTTTTTATATTAAAAACCTTACATTTTATTGACAATATTACCCGCTGAGCATATAATTTTTACAAAAATAGTTTACAAGTCACAAACAAGGGGGTTAAAAGAAATGGAGAGCAAATTTAGAGAAGCCTTTGGAAAAAATGTTTTTAACGACTCTGTTATGAGAGAGCGGCTCCCTGAAGCAACATACAAAGTTTTAAAGAAAACAATAGAGGAGGGGATTCCGCTTGACCCATCGGTTGCCGAAGTAGTAGCCAACGCCATGAAGGACTGGGCGATCGAAAAAGGCGCGACTCACTTCGCCCACTGGTTTCAGCCACTCACCGGCGCAACAGCAGAAAAACGCAACTCTTTTATTTCTCCCACTCAGGAAGGCAAGGTTATCGCCGAATTCTCCGGTAAAGAGCTTATAAAAGGAGAACCCGATGCATCTTCTTTTCCATCCGGCGGCCTGAGGAGCACCTTTGAAGCAAGAGGGTATACTGCGTGGGACTGCACTTCGCCGGCTTTCATAATGGATAACACCCTGTATATACCCACAGCTTTTTTCTCCTATACGGGTGAGGCGTTGGATTTGAAAATACCGCTGCTGCGGTCTATGGAAGCCTTGTCAAAACAAGCCCTTAGAGTATTGAGATTGTTCGGCAATAACACCGCAAAAAAGGTCGTCTCAACCGTAGGCCCCGAACAGGAATACTTTCTAATTGATAAAAAGATGTACGAGAAGCGCAAGGACCTAATTCTTACAGGAAGGACCCTATTTGGAGCAAGATCCCCAAAAGGCCAAGAAATGGAAGACCATTACTTTGCTTCTATCAAAGAAAGAATTTCGGCATTCATGAAAGAACTGGACGAAGAATTATGGAAGCTGGGCATACCTGCCAAGACCAAGCACAATGAAGTGGCACCTTCCCAGTATGAACTTGCAATAGTTTACAACACGGCAAACATCGCGGCAGACCACAATCAACTCACAATGGAGCTGATGAAAAAAATTGCTTTGCGGCATGGCCTTGTCTGTCTCTTACACGAAAAACCCTTCACAGGTATCAACGGTTCAGGTAAGCATATAAACTGGTCGATGAGCACCGATGATGGTCAAAATCTTTTGGAGCCAGGCCATACCCCCCACGAAAACGCCCAATTCTTGGTATTTCTCTGCGCCGTAATCAAGGCCATAGATGAATATGCCGATTTAGTGAGGGTAAGTATAGCAAATCCAGGAAATGACCACCGTCTCGGAGCCAATGAGGCACCCCCTGCGATAGTCTCCATTTTCCTCGGCGAGCAGCTTACGGACATTCTCGAGCAGATAGAAAAAGGTGCAGCAACATCATCAAAAAACGGCGGGGTATTGAAAATAGGCGTATCCACCCTTCCCGCATTGTGGAAGGACACAACAGACAGAAACAGGACATCTCCCTTTGCATTTACGGGAAATAAATTTGAATTCAGGATGGTCGGGTCTTCTTCATCAATAGCAACCGCCTGTTTTGTTCTAAATACAATAGTCGCCGAGTCGCTGTCCCAAATCGCCGATAGGTTGGAAAAAGCATCGAATCTCGATGAAGAAGTGCAGGCTTTACTTCAGGAAATTGTCAAAAGGCATAAAAAAATTATATTCAACGGCGATGGATACTCAGAAGAATGGGTCAAAGAAGCCGAAAAAAGAGGACTACCAAATATCAAAAACACCGTTGAAGCGATTCCCGCTTTGATCAGAGAGAAAAATATAAGGCTTATGGAAAAACACGGGGTATTAAACAGGCGTGAACTTGAATCGCGCTACAACATAATGTTGGAAAATTATATAAAAACGATTAATATCGAGGCACTAACCATGATCGATATAGCAATGCGGCAAATAATTCCCGCTACAATAGACTATACCGCAAAGATTTCTGAATCTATTAACTCGATCAAAAGCACGGGACTAAAAATAACGACAACGGCTCAAACCGAGTTACTCGAAGAAATTTCCACGTTGCTTGAGGAATTCAAGAAAAAACTCGATGAACTGGAAACATCGCTTAACGAAGCATCCAATATGGAGGAGGACCTTTATGCCAAAGCCTCATATTACAGGGATGTGGTATTCAGTAAGATGTCCGCACTGAGAGAAACCGGCGATAAACTGGAAAAAATAGTGGACGCAAAACTGTGGCCATTGCCAACTTACACCGATATACTGTTCCTCGTGTAATTTATCATTTCGAGAGGAGATTGCTATGGAAAAATTGTATAAATCTCTGGTCGGCTGGCTGAGGGAAAAAGTCTATGAAGCCAATGCTAAGGGGGCGGTCTTCGGGTTGAGCGGCGGGATAGATTCTGCCGTAGTGGGGGTCCTTTGCAAAAAGGCTTTCGAGGATGATTGCCTGGGGCTCATCATGCCTTGCCACAGTGACCCAAAAGACGAAGAAGATGCGCTAATGGTTGCAGAAAAATTCGGCATTCCATACAAAAAAATTATCTTGGACGAGGTTTTTGACAAATTCGCTGCAATACTTGATAAGACTGAAAATAAAAAAGCTTTAGCCAACATAAAATCTCGCCTTAGGATGATTACACTTTATTACTATGCTGCTCTAAACAATTTTTTAGTGGTAGGGACGGGGAACAGGAGCGAATTGACTGTGGGCTACTTCACTAAATACGGCGATGGCGGAGTAGACCTGCTACCCCTTGGGAATCTTATAAAAAGTCAAGTCCGCGAATTAGCCCGATTTCTCAAAATTCCTAAAGAAATTGTCGATAAACCCCCTACAGCAGGGCTCTGGGAAGGACAGACCGACGAGAGTGAAATGGGCTTGACATACAATCAACTGGACGAATACATCCTCACCGGAAAGGCTTCGAGGGAAATCGAGGAGAAAATAAACGCGATGATAAAATCAAGCGAACATAAAAGAATATTGCCTCTTAAGCCTCCATTTTAACTAATGTTTTTTTCATGCAAGCCGGATTTGCGATGGTTGAAGCAGGCTTCACTCGAGCGAAAAATGCAGGCAACATAGTAATGAAAAAACTGATGGATTTTGCTATAGGCTCTATCGCCTTCTGGCTTGTGGGATTTGCATTGATGTTCGGAAAGGATATGGGTGGATTCGTGGGTACATCAGGATTTTTCCTAAAAGATAGCTTCGAACACCTTCAACTTAATATCCCTCTGATGTCCTTCCTAATCTTTCAGACCGTATTCGCCGCAACGGCCGCAACAATCGTCTCAGGTGCAATGGCCGAAGGACAAAATTTATCGCATATTGCCTATATAGTGCCGCTATTTCGCTCCTCATATATCCTATAGTAGGACACTGGGCTTGGGGTGGCGGCTGGCTGAGCAAGATGGGATTTATTGACTTTGCCGGTTCAACAGTAGTACATTCTATTGGGGGCTGGGCAGCACTTATTGGAGCAACAATGCTCGGTCCCAGGACAGGAAAATATTCAAAGGACGGCAGGGCAAATGCAATTCCCGGCCACAGCATAACGTTAGCTGCTCTTGGCACGTTCATACTGTGGTTCGGCCGGTTCGGATTCAATCCGGGTTCGACTCTCTCCGGCTTGGACGAAAAAATAGGATATATCGCAATAAATACCAACACCGCTGCTGCAATGGGGTGAGTCAAAGAGGCGGCATTTTTCCTCCATGGGAGGAAAAAACCGTCTTTTTGTTTTGTTAAAATTTGCAAGCCTTTAAAAATGAACTTAACAACTTTTTTACAACAAACTTGACATAAACCATTGACGACCTGGCAATGTCGATATATAATTTAGAATCAAACTCTTGTATACAATCATACGTGAGTTCCCAGTATTATTTAGTGCAAGGAGGGAAATAATGATTGAGCCTTTATATTCCAAAGATATTTCAGGATGCGCCATATTCGGCATTATAAATACCAAAGGAAAACCGATTAAAGGCGATGTCATCACAGAAGCTATTTCGGTAATGCACGAGCGTTCTAACGGCCTGGGAGGTGGCTTTGCCGCCTACGGAATATATCCGGAATACAAAGAATATTATGCTTTCCACATAATGTTTCTGGATGAAGGCATCAAGGAATCGGTAGAAGCTTACCTCCAGGAAAAGATGGTGCTGGTTAAAAGCGAAGACATACCAATCCGTAAAAAGATGAGTTTCTTAAATACTCCGATCCTGTGGAGGTACTTCCTCGAAGTCCCACAAAGCAAACTAACCCCGAAAATAACCGAAGAAGACTACGTTGTGTCAATAGTGATGAATATAAACAAGCGTTTTAAGGGAGCTTTTGTTTTTTCCAGCGGCAAAAACATGGGAGTTTTCAAAGGGGTTGGCTATCCCGAAGATATAAGCAGGTTTTACAGGCTTGAAGAATATGAAGGATACCTTTGGACGGCTCACGGAAGATTTCCTACAAATACCCCGGGTTGGTGGGGAGGTGCCCATCCTTTCGCTTTGCTGGATTGGTCTGTGGTTCACAATGGAGAAATAAGCTCTTACGGCATAAACAAAAGATATGTAGAAACCTTCGGCTATGAATGCTCTTTGCTTACAGACACGGAAGTAATTGTTTACCTGCTCGACCTTATGATAAGGCGCCACAGGTTACCTATAGATATAGCCCTTAATGCATTGGCCCCTCCCTTCTGGAGCGAAATAGACTCCATGGAAAAAAACATGAGAGAGGCTTTAACAGCTTTGAGAATAGTCTACGGAAGCGCCCTTTTAAACGGGCCGTTCAGCATTATTATCGCCAACAGCGAAAGCATGATAGGCCTTACTGACAGAATAATGCTGAGGCCTTTCGTAGCCGCTAAAAAAGACGATTTTGTCTATATGGCTTCTGAAGAAGCTGCAATTAGGGAGATATGCCTAGAACCCGATGCCGTCTGGAGCCCAAAAGGCGGAGAACCAGTAGTAGCGCGTCTGGAGGTGCAAATATGAACTTCTCTTATCCAGAATTTCTAGTCAAGGTAAGCGAAAATTGTATAAAGTGCCGGCGTTGTATTAAGGAGTGCAGTTTTGGAGTATTTTCCTGGGATGGGGAAAAAATTAAAATTAACCATGAAAAGTGCGTAGCATGTCATAGATGCGCTGCCTGCTGTCCAGCATCTGCTATAACCATCTTAAAATACCCGGTCAGTTTCAAAGAAAATCATCTTTGGACGGAAGAAATACTCCGCGATATAAAAAAGCAGGCATATACCGGCGGTAAGATACTCACCGGCTGCGGAAATGACAAACCTTACCCTGTTCTTTGGGATAAGATGCTTATAGATGCGTGTCAGGTGACGAATCCATCCATAGATCCTCTGAGAGAACCCATGGAACTTCGCACTTATCTTGGTAAAAAACCGGAAAAACTGGAATTCTGGCACGACAAATCCGGCGAGATAAAACTTACTACGGTAATGGAACCTCAAATAAAGCTCGAAACCCCTGTAATCTTTGCAGGAATGTCTTACGGCGCAGTAAGCCTAAACGTGCATTTAATTCTGGCAAAAACAGCTCAGGAATTAGGAACCATCATGAACACCGGGGAAGGAGGGCTATCTCAAGAGCTCTTACCATATAAAGACCACATCGTTGTGCAAATAGCTTCCGGGAGGTTCGGAGTAAATCTAGAGTACTTGAACTCCTGCGCCGCGATCGAGATAAAAATCGGCCAGGGTGCAAAACCTGGCATTGGCGGACACCTGCCAGGCGAGAAAGTAACCGAGGAAATATCAAGAACCAGGATGATACCGGCCGGAACGGACGCCATATCCCCTGCGCCCCATCATGATATTTATTCTATCGAAGATTTAAGGCAGCTTATCTACGCTATAAAGGAGGCCACCCGATATAGAAAGCCGGTCGGGGTGAAAATAGCTGCCGTTCACAACGTGGCGGCCATCGCTAGCGGAGTGGTAAGAGCCGGAGCCGATATCATCACTATCGACGGCTTCAGAGGTGGCACGGGAGCTTCCCCAAAGGTGATAAGGGACCACGCAGGGTTGCCGATAGAAATTGCCCTTGCACGGGTCGACGAACAGCTTCGAAAAGAAGGCATACGTCATCTGGCATCAATTGTCGCAAGCGGAGGGATAAGAAGCAGTGCTGATGTTCTAAAAGCCATAGCCCTTGGTGCAGACGCTGTTGCTATCGGTACAGCAGTTCTTATTGCATTAGGCTGCCACCTTTGCCAGAAATGTTACACGGGCCTTTGCGCATGGGGCATAACCACGCAAAGACCCGAACTTACAAGGCGCTTAAATGTGGAAGAAGGAGTCTTAAGGGTAACAAATTTAGTAAAAGCCTGGAACCTGGAAATCAAAGAAATCCTGGGAGCATTAGGTATTAATTCGATTGAAAGCCTTCGGGGCAACCGGGAAAGGCTAAGAGGCATTGACCTAGATGAAGTTTATCTGGACGTGCTCGGGATAAAACCGGCCGGCAGATAAATCTCAAGCATTTCATAATTCTTCCGGAGGGATATAATAATGAAAATTGACGCAAGAGGAATGCATTACATGGAACTAAACGAGAGGATTCACGATGCGGTACTAAAAGGGATTAAAGAGATCGACATTGTAAACGTCCTAGGCCAGCGCTATATAGGCACGGGTATAGGAGAAAAAGTTGCGATAAATGTCTACGGAACTCCGGGCAGCGACCTTGGAGCTTTTATGGATGGCCCGGTCATCAATGTTTTTGGAAGTTGCCAGGATATAATAGGAAACACCATGAATAACGGCAAAATAGTAGTGCATAAAGATGCGGGAAATGTGGTAGGGCTTTCGATGAGAGGGGGCAAGATTTTTATAAAGGGCTCAGTAGGCTACAGAACCGGAATTCATATTAAGGCCTACAAAGACCAGTGTCCCGTTATCGTCATCGGCGGTAAAGCCGGTGACTTTCTCGGAGAATACATGGCAGGAGGAATATTAGTCGTTCTGGGAATTTATGGCAGGGAGAAGGACCCAATCGTTGGAAGATTCATAGCTACCGGAATGCACGGCGGCACAATATATATAAGGGGGAGCATAAATAAAAGTCACGTCGCCCACGACGTGAGCATTGAAGAAATAGACGAAAATGACTTATCAGCACTAAAAAACATAGTCCAGGAATTCTGCGATGCTTTCGGAATAGCCGATCCCAATTCTATACTCTCTCACAATTTCATAAAATTAAGGCCTAAGAGCCACAGGCCTTACGGACAAATGTACGCTTATTAAAAACTTTTTGTCATTTTTCCCCATTCATGCCGGGTAGTTTTACGCTTCCTTTTTTAAATATATTCCTGCTATTTGCTGGCAAATATTCTCTGTATATTTCACCGTTAGATGACGATAATCCATCTCCCGATTTACTTACTCCTTCCGTCAACCCTAATTTATAAAGGCGCACTATAAAACTTCCCCTTATCGTTTCTCCATTTTTTTCGTCGGCATCTATCTTGAGCTCTCTTATTTCAATTAAAGCTTTGAGATTTTCAAGGTAGACCAAATACCCCACGAGGTCTCCATAATCCCCGGCTACTTCTATTTCAAAAGGCTTGTAGCTCAAACTTTCAAGCTTCCCTTCCTCAGAAGGGCGAAATTTAGTTATCCTCAGCCCTGACTGAGGAGGGTTTACCGAAAGCAAAAACGAGTCATCGTCGTCAAAATCAACGTTTAATTCCTCCAAAAGCTCATAAAATTCCCGCATCGCCGCTTCTTTTTTATTTACAATTTCCGGTAAATTTTCGACCCGCTGTTTTAGCATGGAAAGTTTATCATTTTCAGCCTTCAATTGCGACCTGAGTTCTATGTAATGAGGCAAAGCTTTATTAATCGATAACGATATTGAAAATGCCAAAAGCACAATAAGAATATAAAGTATCATCCTGCCCTTTTCCCGCATGTTTTTCGCCCTTTCCAATTATTCACTTTCTAGGGAAATATGTCTGCCGTAACGGTAAATTCCAAAACGGGCTTTCCGCTTTCGTCTTTTCCCCTTTCCTGAACCGATTCCAGATAAACGTTTTTAAGCAGAGAAACATCCTTCAAAGCTACGTAGAAATCACCTATCCTCTCGAAACTGGAAGAAACGCCCACCATCTTCAATTTGTTTTCGGGCCCTATTTCTATGGATTTTATCCATACGTCTTGAGGAAGCGCATTCTCTATTTCGATCAAAAATTTCGACCAAAAGATTCTGCCTTGCGCTACATTTTTTACTTCCTCCCTTTTCTTTTTCAGGTTCTCAAGCAGTTCCTGCTCCCTAATCACCTCTTTTTCTTTAATCTCGTAAGATTCCACCTCACGTTTTACATTTTCGAGTGTTGTTTCCAAAAAATGTGAATTTACGAGTAAAAAAAGGTAAAACGACAATAAGACGAAAAAGGCCGTCCCAAATATAACGCCGGGCGTTTTTACATTCAATAATTTTCTTCCGGAACGCCGCAATTCCTCCGGCAGGAGATTTATTTCATACATCCTTTATCTCTCCCTCAATGCCAAACCTACTGCTACTGCGTATTCGGGCCCGAGGCCTAGAGGAGTTACCACTTCAGATGAAATTCCCATCCCTTCTTCCAAAATAGATTCGATATTTGATATATATCCTCCTCCTCCGCAAATAAGCAATCTCTCGGGGATGTAGTCATACTTTTTTTGCATTCGGTAAAAGTCAAGAGAACGCCTTATCTCCTGCACCAGATCTGCTGCAGGGTTTAAACTCGATGGAAAGGCTACTCTTGCCATTTCCCTGCATCCAATGTTTACCGCTCTGCTGAATGCTAGCTTCCCTGATTCTAACAGCACCACATAGCTAAAGTTTTCGCCGATGTCCACGGCTATAATATTCCCTCTTTCGCCCAATGTCCTGAAGAGGCGGCAAAGAGCAAGGGGAATCAAATCAATTGCTTTCAATTTTAGGCCCGTTTGCTTGAATAATCCATAATATTTTTCTGCCAGCTCCCGCCTCAAAGCAGCAAGGAGAACCCTCATCTTCCCGGGTTCACCTTCCACCTCGTCTTCTAAAATTACAAAGTCGACCACCACGTCTTGGTCTGCAATGGGCAAATATTTAGACGCTTCGTATTTCAACCCTGCTCTAAGGTCTTTTTCCGTCATCTTCGGCAAAAGCACATACCTAACAATGGCCTTGTCAGCACCTAACGCAAGAACCGCTTCGGATACGCGCACCCCTATCTGCTCCAATGCTATTTCAAGAGCACTTTTTATTTTTGAAAAATCATCCGCTCCATTTCCCTCAATCGTCGCCGTGCCCTTGCCCAATACCCTACCCTTATCAACGGCCACTGCTTTTATACGGCTGGTTCCTATGTCCACACCCAAAAAACTTTTACTCCCAAACCCAAATATGCCCACTTTCCGACCCCCAAAATATTTATTGCACGCTCCAGCTTTCAATTTCAATCTCCATACCGGAAGCTCCGCTACTTTCTCCAAAAGCAAGCTCCATAAGCTCGGAATGCTCTTCCACCAGAGAAGGGTCACAGTTTATGTCAAGATGAGCGCTATTGAACTCAAAACCTTTTGATAGTATCGCTCCCTCAATGCGCACACTGCCGCTTGAGATTTCAATTTTACCTTCTGTTACTATCAGAGCCCCAATATTGACTGATGAACTAGTAACTTTTATGCCTTCCCGGGCTATAATGAGCAACATGTCATCTTCCGTCTTCGGCATGAGGCGTACACTGCCTCTTTCAAACAATACTCTTCCATCGACAAAAATTACAGCTCTGCCGGTGTAGTTCGCACTCGAAAAATTTGCATCCCCTTTCACATAATATACTCCCTCGTAATTGGACTGGGAAAAAAACTTGTCTTCATAAAAGCACTGACCGTATTCGCTTGCCAAAATCCTGTATCTTTCTGCATCCATTTGGGGAAAGGATGGTACATTATCGTATAATTCCTCAATAATAGTTTCGGGAAAATCTGCATTTCCGCTAGTAATTTTTATTTCCCCTGAAAGAAATAAATTGAATCCCTCTAACCGCATATAAGCGCTTTTTATATTTAATCCTCCGTTAATATAAAAAACAGGAGAAGTTCCCTCTTCTGCTGTTATGAAGACGCTTCCGCTATTTATCAAAATATCCTCTTTTTTATCAGGAAGTATACCAATTCCTTTCAATAGTTTTGTAAAACCTATGAAATGTCTAATTTTTACTACTGCGACAATGGTCTTTTGTGCATTTCCAAACGTTCCAACCGCAGTTATTTTCAATCTTCCCTCATCCCCTTGTATTCTTTGAGCAGTCACACTTTTAATGTAACTTTTTTTTTCTCCCTTTTCAAGATAAAGCTCTTCTGATATCAAAAGTCTAGGAGTTTGCGAGATTTCTTCTAAAAGCCGGGGATTTTTCTTTATCATAATAAGCGCCCTTTCCACTCCGGCCTGTGCCGTGTAAAGGGCCTGCATCCGGTCGCTCAGCTTGCTCACGGAGAGCCTGTGACTTGCGGTCAGGGTGAGCGTTGCAGCGCTTAAAATCATCACCACAGCAAGCACAAGCAACACCAGAACGAGGGCCTGTCCCCTTTTTTTATTTTGCTTTAAGTATAAAAAAAAAGCCAAAATCGACCCCTCCTACCTGAAAGCCCTAATAACAGCCGAGGTTTTCAACGTCATCACTGCCTTATTTTCTTTCGATATCCCTATTCTGGCCGTTAAGGCGATTTCTATTCTCCTTACATTTTCGGGGCTAGTGGCAATATTGTTGCCATTGTAATATCCGACTTCAAAGCCGGTCACCTTTTTTGCCAGGACTTCCCGTTTCCCTTCGAATATTTTTATCAATTCTTCTTTTGCCGAGTCCCATTCATAAATTACTTCTTTTGCATCCACAATGCCTTGGGAAGCACTACTCTGCGGTATTACTTTTATGTGCAGCTTCGATTGTTCTAAATCAATTACCTCTACAGCAGACATTATGTCCCTGCTCATACACTCAAGAGCATATTTTAATTCCTCCTGTACGTCAAACCTCGCTTCATCCCTCTTCCAGGTAAGAATCGATTGCTGGTAAAGGGTAAGGGCTGCTCCTACAACGAGCGTGAACACCGAAAGGGCGACGACGACTTCTATTAGGGCGAAAGCTGCTCTAGAACTTTTGCTTTCGTTCATCACCAGTCACTCCTGTCGGTCACCAGAGTCGCAAGTTCCTTCATGGTATCGGCATCGTATACCGTAACTTTTATTCTTTTTATCCCTTCTATCCCATTATCCTCCACCAGTATTTGGTATTTATATTGGGGATATTCGTCAAAGGAAATCGGCTCTGTAACCTCCGAAGCATCCAACTCATCATACTCCTTATCATACAATTTTTCTAGCACCATCTGCGCCAGGTTCAAGGCCATTATCATTTCCCGAGATTCTGCGGTCCATCTTGTCCCCTGAAAAAAGGCGTTCATAATGGGGACAGTAGCAACTACTATGATCAAAGTGGCAAGGAGCACCTCGACAAGGGTAAAGCCGCCGATTTTTTGCCCTGAGTTCATCGCTTGCGCCTCCCCAACGAACGCCCTTTAATAAGTCATCCCTAAATGGAGTGAATAAATACGTTCACATACCACCCGAAAACGACCTCTCCCCATAAAAGGCCAGCAATCGCCCCGATGGAAATAAAGGGGCCGAAAGGCACGGCGTCCTTCCTCCCCTTGAGCTTTAATAAAAGAAGGAAAGCTGCCACAATGCCGCCGGAAATTACAGCCAAAAAAAGCGAAAAAACAGCCTTCGGCCACCCGAGAAAAAATCCCACCATCGCGGCAAGCTTCGCATCGCCAAGCCCCATTCCGCCACGGCTCAGGATAATGACTGAAAGCAGGATTCCTCCCGATGCAACACTGCCAAAAAACGAAGACAAAAATCCAACTTCCCGAAAATAAAGCTCAAACAGCCCGACCCCGATAAACCCTGCCGCCACCAACCGATCCGGGATAACGTAATGTTCCAGGTCTATGAACGACGCCGCTATCAGGATACAGCCCAAAAAAAGGTATTTCAAGAGAGCCGCACTTAACCCGAAATGCCAAAAAAGCACAGCGAAAACCGCACCCGTCAGGAGCTCCACTGCCACGTACCGCGGGGAGATCTTCTCCCCGCAGTGGCGGCATCTGCCCCGCAGGGCAAGGTAACTTACCACCGGCACAAGGTCGTACCATGCCAGCACCCGCCCACATGCAGGGCAGCGGGATCGCCCCCAAATTATCGTCTCTCCTCGCGGCAGGCGGTATATGACTACATTGAGAAAACTGCCGATAAATAGGCCTACTAAGAAGAAACTCCCCATCCAAAACATAGTTATCTTTCAAGTCCCTTCCCTTTGCTCAAATTCCAAACACTATACCATTACAATCCATCCATCCAGATGACCACCGAAATATAATACTTGCCGTTTTCCTCTCCTACATAGGAATAACCGATATCTTCTCGAATTTGCCTGTCCACGGCGTCGCGAATCCCTTCTTCAGGAAAACCGCCGATAGTAACCACGGCGCATTTTGTGTTGTTAACCGTAATCGGATTGCCCCCGGCGTCATACACGGTGCCTGTTATTCTGCTCTTCCAGTAGCGGTAACGCCCGCCCCAAGGCGTGGCGCCGGGCGGCTTCTCCAAGTAAGGCCCGTTCCAACCGGCATTACCGTCGGGCTTCATGAAGTACACAAAGCCATAGTCGTCGCTGAAGCCGGGGTCATAGAAATCCTGCCCTGCCTTCGGCCAATCACCGGTATCGGCGTAATAGGCGTAACCGGCCGCCTTTATTGCCCGAACATCGGCGACCACCCGCGATATCTTCGCCTTTTCCATCGCTTTGAAGACATTGGGCACAATAATAGTCGCCAAGATACCGGCGATGGCGATAACTACCAAAAGCTCCACCAGGGTGAAGCCTCGCTGGCCGCGTCTCAGGTTTGATAGACCAAGCCTCACGGTTCACATCCTTCCCAGAAAAAATAACATCTGCTCACCATCTACCCCTTGCCGGAAATGAGATGAGGCGAGTTAAGGTAGGGCCGGGTAGCCTGCTATAGGCGCATGAGCACCACAGGCAGGCTACTCCGACCGGGCAATTTGCATTATTGAGTTGCAGGCTTACTGTAAAGAATCCCTTAATCCTTTGAAATTAAAATATACACTTTTTTGGCACTTTTGTCTTGAATAACCATACTTTCGCCTAGATCAGCCTTCAGTCTGTCGGAAGCACTATCCGGTACAGACTGTAGTTCTAAATACCTAGCAAGATCGTTACCTGCTTGATTGTCCCAGTTGTGATTGCTGTCGTTTTGATATAAATACTTTCCACCCCACGGGTTTTTGGAAGGCCACCGCTCTAAATATGGACCATTCCAATTACTTTTATCAGGATCTGATGTGAAAGGGTTACTCACAAAACCTGGGTCGTTTCCATTATTATTCGTAAGATCTGCAGGCCATTTTCCTAAGTCAGCATAAAAGTTCAACGCTGCCGCTTTAATTGCCTTATAATCCGCTTCCGCCGCCGCTACTTTGCTTTTCTCTATAGCATTGAAAGCATTGGGTAGGATTATTGCAGCAAGGATACCGATAATTGCTATTACAACTAGGAGCTCCACAAGTGTAAAACCTGACTGGTACTTTCCTTTCTGGAAAATCCCTTTACCCATAAACAAAAACCCCCTTAATTTTTTATTTTTTTCGTTTATTATATTCATCACCTTTTTTTATTTTCTCTTGTCCACCTCCCTCCATGTCAACCCATATTCCCTATTATCTGGAAGTACGGCAGCAGTATGGAAATAACGATGAATCCCACCGCCGCACCCAGCACGACTATCATTACCGGCTCTATCATCGAAGAAAGTCGCCTAGTTGCTTCTTCAAGTTCGCGTTCGTAGAAGTTATTGACTCTCTCAAGGAGAGCATCCAGAGCACCTGTCTCTTCTCCCACTGCTATCATGGCTGTCACCATCGGCGGAAAAAGGCCGCTTATTTCAAGGGTATCCGCAACGCTCCTGCCTTCCCTGATGTTTTCCCTAGCCTGAAGGATAACGTCTCCCACTACCTGGTTTCCAACGGTTCTCGCCGCCACTTCAAGGGCCTCCATTATTGGGACGCCACTTTTAAGAAGCGTCCCTAAAATCCTGCTGAAGCGCGATATCACTGCTTTTTCGTAAAGAATCCCTACTATGGGGGCCTTCAAGAGCCACTTGTCAACCTTTCGTCTTGCGCGCTCCGATTTCATTAAGCGGATTGCGAAAAAAGTAAGTGCCAAAAGCAGGACAAATATTGCATACCATCCCCTTCGAAGTGCAATGCCGGTATGTAAAACCACCTTAGTAGGTAAAGGCAGTTGCACTCCCAGAGAATTCATCACGTTTTGAAAGGCCGGAATAACAAAGATAAGGAGCACCATCAATACTGCTACTGTCAAAGAAATTATTATGGCCGGATACACCAAAGTCGACTTTATTTTCTCTTCCAATTCGTGGTCTCTCGCAAGATGGTCCGAAAGTTCTTCCAAGGTTTTGTCTAGGGTTCCGCTGATTTCTGCCGCCTCAATTGAGCGGACAACAATCTGAGGGAATATACCTTGTTGCCGTTCCAAGGCTTCATAGAATGCGAAGCCTTCTCTTAAATTTTCCAGTATTTTCTCTATGCTTTCTCTCATTTTCTTCTTTTCAGTTTGTGTTGAAAGCATTTCTAATGCAGGCACTATGGGGATTCCCGCACTGATCATAGTGGCTAATTCTCTGAAGAAAACGGACAGGTCTTTTTTGTTGACTCTGTAAAACGCAGATTCAATCCAGTTAGCTATTTCTAGCACCCTTGTTTTTTTCAGTTCGACCACAAAAAGGCCTCTATCGTCAAGTTCCCTCAATGCCTCCTCTTCGCTTTTCGCTTCAATTTTACCTGTAATCAATTCTCCTCGTTCTCCTCTGGCTTTATACCCGAAAATTGCCATATATGTCTCACCTGCGATTTATAAAAAATATGCCGGGAAAAAATTCCCGGCAGCCCGGCTGCCATAGGCATAAGCCCTTAGGCCCGCAGCTTTGCGCCCCCGGCTTTCGCCGGGTTTGCCCTTTTTCAGGACAAATTATCATTTTCCTTTCCTATCAAAAAGGCTTTTGGATCAACTATCCCTCTTTGGCAAAGTTGGAGGATAGACATTTCCATCGTCTGCATTCCAAAGCGGCTTCCGGTCTGCATAAGGGAAATTATCTGGTAAGTCTTGCCTTCCCGTATGAGATTTCTGACCGCCGGAGTCGCTATCAAAATCTCGACGGCCGCCACCCGCCCTCCGCCGTCAGCTCGAGGTAGCAACCTTTGAGTAACAACCCCTATCAATACATCTGCCAATTGAGACCTTACCTGGTTTTGCTGGTGGGGTGGGAAAATGTCTATTATCCTGTCTATGCTCTGAACGGCACTGCCGGTATGCAGGGTCGCCAACACCAGATGACCCGTTTCCGCCGCTGTAATGGCAGTAGCGATAGTCTCCAGGTCACGCATCTCACCAACAAGAATTACATCAGGGTCCTGGCGCAGTGCAGCCCTCAAGGCACTGGCAAAGGAAGAGGTATCACTCCCTATTTCCCGCTGATTTACGATGCTCTTTTTATGCCTGTGCAGGTATTCTATCGGGTCTTCCAAGGTAACTATATGGCAGCTTCGCGTTTCGTTTATCCTGTCTATCATCGCCGCCAAGGTCGTGGTTTTGCCGCTTCCGGTGGGGCCGGTAACCAAAACAAGGCCGTGATTTTTATCGGCAAGCTCGCCTACGATTGGTGGAAGCCCCAGTTCTTCAATACTTCTGATTAAATCTCCTACAAGGCGTATGGCAAGGCTCACGCTTCCCCGCTGGAAAAAGGTGTTCACCCTGAATCGTCCCAATCCTGTTACAGAATATGCAATGTCAATTTCCTTTTTTTGGATAAATTCTTCCCATCTCCCAACCAAAATTTCTCTGGCCAACCTCTCCGTATCAGAAGCAGCAAGCACCGGCCATTCCGTATGAGGTTCCAGCACTCCATTACAACGGAAAACCGGATGCAATCCCACCGTTAAATGGATATCCGAAGCTTTTATTTCAACCGCTTTTTTTAATATATCTATTAATTGAACTTTCAAGTATGACCACCATACCCCACTAAAATCCGCTTATCGTCACCCTTAAAACTTCCTGTACCGTTGTCAGACCTTGGGCAGCCTTTGAGACCCCATCATCTCGCAAAGTAACCATCCCCCCGGCGATAGCAGCTTCCCTTATCTTCGATACATGCACCTTTTGAGATACCATCTGCCTTATGTCATCGGTCATCACCAGGATTTCGTGGATTGCCGTCCTTCCCTGGTATCCCGTATAGTTGCATTGCCTGCAGCCTTTGCCCCGATAAAATACCTTCCTTTTGTCATCCATAAACTCATATTCTATGTCTCCCGGCTTCGGCTCATAAGATTCGCGACACTGAGGACATACAAGCCTTACAAGGCGCTGGGCTACCACTCCAAGAAGCGAGGAGTTGACCAAAAAAGGCTCGATCCCCATGTCCAAAAGTCTGGTCACAGCCCCTGCAGCATCATTTGTGTGCAAAGTGCTGAAAACAAGATGTCCTGTTGTGGCAGCCCTTACCGCTATATCGGCGGTTTCTCTGTCTCTAATCTCACCTACCATAATTATATCCGGGTCCTGTCTAAGTATCGCCCTTAACCCCCGGGCAAAGTCAAGGCCGGCTTTGGGGTTCACCCTCACCTGGTTGATTCCAGGAAGCAGATATTCCACCGGATCTTCGATGGTTATTATATTTTTTTCAGGGGTATTCAAGGTATTCAAAGTAGCGTAGAGGGTAGTAGTTTTCCCGCTGCCCGTAGGTCCTGTAATAAGTATCATCCCGTAAGAACTTCTTATCAAACTTTCGTATTGTTCAAGAGTTCTCGGAAGAAAACCTAAACTATCGAGGCTCAAAAACATGTTAGCTTTGTCCAAAATGCGCAGGACTATTTTTTCTCCGTAAACTGTAGGCATTGTGGAAACCCTAAAATCTATGCTTCGCCTTTCCAGCGTTATTTGAAAACGGCCATCCTGCGGTAGACGCTTTTCCGCTATGTCCATCCCCGCCATGATCTTAATTCGGGAAACGAGGCTGTTTAAAACTCCTAAAGGAAGCCTCATAACCTCCCGCAAAAGCCCATCTATTCGGTAGCGCACCGCTACGTAGCTTTCTTGGGGCTCTATGTGGACGTCGCTGGCTTTGGCCCTTATTGCCTTTGATAAAAGCTGGTTGACCAATTGAACTGCCGGTGCCCTATCGATCCCACCAGCAGCAGGTTCATCTAAGTCATAAGTATCCCAGGAAGCAGCAGTATCCACCTTTATTTCTTCCAAAGCCGAAATTGCCGCTTCGTCTATTCGTGGTTCGAAAAACCTCCCTATAGCAGTTTCGATTTCCTTTTCTGAAGCAATAGCTGGTACTATTTCCATTCCCGTAGCTAATCGCAGGTCATCTATTGCATTGAGGTTCAAAGGATCTGCCATGGCCACCAATAGCCGGTTCCCGTCTTTTTTTATAGGGATCGCCATATATCTGCGCGCTAAAGCTTCAGGTACAATATGTACCACGTTGGAGTCTAGTTGATAATCCTCAAGTACTACTTTGGGTATGCCTAATTGAAACTCCAGAACTTCCAGAATATCCTTCTCTCTCACAAATCCCAGGCGGGTTAGAATTTTTCCCAACCGCTCTCCAGTCCGTCTCTGCTCATTTAACGCCTTTTCAAGCTGTTCTGCCGTTATCATACCCGATTCTACGAGCAAATCTCCCAGCCGGCGCTTTATGTCCACCTGGACCCCTTCTTTCGTCATATATGTGATTTTACCAAAAAATCACAAAATTAGTCAATATAGATTATATCATTTAACTTTGCGATGTTTCCATACAATTTTTGCAAAAAATCCTTGACTCTATATATCCATATATTATAATATTTGAATTAGAGAAAGTTTTTTCATGCTCAGGTGGTGAATCAATTGCAATCGATGACATACTCAACCCATCCCAAAATCTTCGAAGAAAAAGCGGAACTTTTGAAGGTGCTGGGACATCCCGTGCGACTATGTATAGTAAAAAACCTTATCGAGCAAAAATCAGCCAACGTTACCCAAATTCAAAACTGCCTCAAGACTCCGCAGTCGACAATTTCACAGCACCTTGCAAAGCTGAGGACTGCCGGAATCATAGAAGGCCGGAGGGAAGGCACAGAAGTCCACTACTCGGTAGTCGATGAAAAAGTAAAGCGATTAATTGAAGCGTTGTTTTCTTAATGCTAATGTCAAATATTTTTTGCCCACATATATTAATTAATTTGTATATATGGATATTGGGAGGGAAAAGTCATGAGTAAAAAAGTTTTGATAGTGGGAGGAGTTGCCGGCGGAGCTAGCGCTGCGGCAAGACTCCGCAGACTGGATGAGAGCGCTCAAATAATAATATTTGAGCGCGGCGAGTATGTATCCTTTGCCAACTGCGGCCTACCCTATTACGTTGGGGAAGTAATAGCCGAACGGAAAAAACTCCTGGTGCAGACCCCTGAAAACTTCAAAGCCCGCTTCAACATCGATGTTAGGGTAAACAGCGAGGTCACAAGGATTTTCCCCTATAAAAAGCAGGTGGAAGTAAGGGAAAAAGACGGACGCACATACATCGAAACTTACGATTACCTTATTCTGTCCCCCGGCGCTTCGCCGGTTCGTCCCCCAATTCCTGGCATTGAGGCCGAAAATATCTTCACCGTGCGCACCATTCCCGATGTGGATAATATTAAGGATTTCATAGAAAAGACAAAGCCCAAGCGGGCCGTCGTCGTCGGAGGCGGTTTTATAGGTCTCGAGATGGCGGAAAACCTCCACGCCAGGGACATAAAGACTACCATAGTGGAGATGTTGGACCAGGTGCTGGCCCCCCTCGATTTTGAAATGGCCGCCATAGTCCACAGCCACATCAGGGCAGCCGGGGTGGACCTTGTGCTCAAGGACGGCGTCAAGGCTTTCATCAACGAGAACAACCTCACCAAAGAAGTTGAACTACAAAGTGGAAGGCGTATTCCAGCAGACCTGGTAATCCTTGCCATAGGCGTAAAACCGGAAGTTAAACTAGCAAAGGAAGCCGGCCTAGAAATAGGCGAGCGCGGCGGAATAAGGGTAAACGAAAAACTCCAGACATCCGATCCATATATCTTTGCCATAGGTGATGCCATTGAAGTAAAAGATTTAGTAACAGGGCAGTATACGCTGATCCCCTTGGCAGGACCCGCGAATAAACAGGGCCGTATAGTCGCAGATATTATAGCCGGTAGGAACTCCAAATATGAAGGCACTCAGGGTACAGCAATAGTTAAGATATTCGACTGCGTAGCTGCCTCCACCGGTGCCAACGAAAAAATCTTGAAAAAACTGGGAATACCTTATGAGGTTTCTTACACCCACCCAGCATCCCATGCTGCATACTACCCGGGACCTGTCCCTATGTCTATAAAGCTCTTATTCAATCCTAAAACCGGCAAGATTTTGGGTGCTCAAATTGTAGGAAAGGACGGAGTAGATAAGCGAATTGACGTTATAGCTTCTGCAATAAGAAGGGGCGATACGGTATTCGACCTGCAAGAACTGGAGCTCGCTTACGCGCCTCCGTTCTCATCGGCAAAGGACCCTGTAAACATGGCCGGATACGTCGCAGGAAATATAATAAATGGCGATATGCCGGTAATCCATTGGCATGAAATAGAAAACCTGGATAGGCAAAATACGCTGTTGGTGGACGTAAGAACTAAAGCGGAATATGAACTGGGACATATCGAAGGCTCCATCAATATTCCGGTAGACGAGTTAAGGAACCGTCTTGGAGAACTGCCGAAGGACAAGGATATAGTTATATACTGCCAGGTCGGCTTGAGGGGTTATATAGCAACCCGAATATTGATGCAAAACGGATACGTCAAAGTCAGGAACCTGAGCGGTGGTTGGAAAACTTATAAACCGGCCATGGACGAAAAAAAAAAAGGATAGATGACAAAGAAAATGAAGTTGCGAAAGAAAACGTAAATCTATCTTCAGAAACTAAAGACAAAGAAGATGTTAAAATTAATGACAATATTATTAAGATCGATGCCCGCGGTCTTCAGTGCCCCGGTCCCATTGTCCAGGTTTTTCAGACAATGAAAAATTTGGAAGAAAGTTCTATAGTTGAGGTCTCGGCTACAGACCCGGGATTTTTAAACGATATTCGCTCATGGTGCGAAACCACGGGAAACGAACTTTTGAAAATTGAAAAAACAAAGGATGCGTATATCGCCTATATAAGAAAAGGTGCCAAAAAGGAAGCACAAGACGATTACTCATCATGCTGCACTCCCGAACTTACCGAGAAAAGCACAAAAGAAAAGACCATGGTGGTCTTCAGCGGGGATTTGGACAAAGCCATAGCCGCATTTATCATAGCAAACGGAGCTGCATCTACTGGAAAACCTGTCACCATGTTTTTCACATTCTGGGGGTTAAATATTCTCAGAAAGGACCAGTATGTACCCGTTAAAAAAGGACTTTTAGACCGCATGTTCGGTATGATGATGCCGAAGGGAAGCAAAAATCTTCCGCTTTCCAAGATGAACATGCTGGGAATCGGCCCCCGCATGATCAGGATGGTAATGAAGAGGAAAAACATTTCATCACTGGAAGAACTAATTGAACAAGCCCGCCGTTTGGGCGTGAGGATGGTCGCCTGTAACATGTCTATGGACGTGATGGGGATAAAGAAGGAAGAATTGATAGACGGCGTGGAAATAGGCGGGGTAGCCACCTTCCTAAATTCCGCGGAAAAGTCAAATATGACGCTTTTTATATGACCTTAGGGGCGAGAAAATCTCGCCCTTTCTCAAAAGCATTATTTTCTGATTTTATTGACTTATATGTCATTATCTGATATTATTTTCTTGAATAACTATTCTGTATAGCCCCGAATAGTGCCTGTGAGCCGGGGTTAATGAGTTAAGGAATAGCGGGAAAGGAGAGGTATTGAAGTGAAATTAGGAGGTTACAAAAACAAAATCTTAAGGGTTAATCTGACCAGCCGCACCTTTTCTGAAGAAGAATTGTCTTACGACCTAATCCACGACTACATAGGCGGACGAGGCTTTGCAATTAAGCTCCTTTACGATGAATTAAAACCCGGAATTGACCCTTTAGGCGAGGAAAATAAGCTGGTATTTATTGCTGGTCCTCTAGCCGGTACAAACGCTCAGTCTTTTGGAAGGTGGAAGGTATTTTTCAAGTCACCGCTGACAGGGACTTATTTCAAATCTTCAGGAGGCGGGCATTTAGCAGCCGAATTGAAATTCGCAGGATTTGACGCGGTAATTATAGAGGGTAAGTCCGAAAAACCGGTGTACCTTTGGATAAATGACGGAAAATACGAACTGAGAGATGCAACATATCTATGGGGATTGGACTGCGATGATACCCATACCTTAATCCGCGAAGAACTCCATGACCCCAACATCCGCATAGCTTGTATCGGACCTGCCGGCGAAAACGGGGTAAAGTTTGCGGGTATTTTCAGTGACCGCCGGGCTGCCGGAAGAGGCGGAGGCGGCACGGTAATGGGAGCGAAAAACCTGAAAGCTATTGCGGTTCGCGGAAGACAAAAGGTGGATATCGCAGATCCCGAGGGATTTGCAGCGGCGGTAAAAGAACAGATAGCACTTTACAAAGGTAACCCGGCGGCAGAATCCTTCTCCGAAACCGGCACGCAAATAGCCGAATTTACTAACCTTCTCGGCATGTTCCCCACTAGGAATTTCCGCGAAGGAGTACTGCCGGGCTGGGAAAAAATCGAAAGCTCAGAATACACAAAGCTGAGGGTGAGAAAAACTGCCTGTTATAGTTGTATGCTCCACTGCGGAAGCATAACTAAAGTGAATTTCGGAAGATATAAAGGCACCTGGAGCGAAGGTCCGGAATACGAAACTATATGGGCTTTTACCGGCTCGATAAACTTACCGGATATCGGACTTACCGTAGCAGCCGATAAATTGTGCGACGATTTGGGACTGGATACCATCTCCACGGGAAGCGCCATAGGTTTTGCTTATGAACTGTATGAAAAAGGTATAATCACAAAGTCGGACACAGGAGGACTCGAACTGGTCTACGGAAATCAAGAACCGGTACTGGAACTCATCAGGCAGATTGCTTACCGGGAAGGTTTCGGTGCCATTTTGGCCGACGGCACCCTAGAGGCAGCCCGCCGCATAGGAAAAGATGCGGAGAAATATGCTATTCAGGTAAAGGGTCTGGAACTCCCGGCGTACGACCCAAGGGGCGCCAAAGCCCACGGACTCAACCTGCTCACATCGAACATTGGAGCAGACCACAACACCGGATATTCATCGCAGGAGATATTCGGCGTACCCGTTCCCAAAAAGATTGATAGATTCGCCGTAGAAGGAAAAGGAGAGATAACTAAATTCAACCAGGACCTCACGGCATTTCTGGAGACCGGAATTCTGTGCGGCTTCCCACCCTCTATGGGGCTTATAAACGCTGAGGTATACAGCAAATTAATCTCAACGCTTACAGGCATAAAAGACTTCGCAGACCCGGATTATATGTGGCTAGTAGGAGAACGAATCTATAATTTAGAAAGAATGTTTAACGTAAGGGAAGGCTTTGATAAAAAGGCCGATTCGTTCCCCGAGAGGCTTAAAACAGAACCCCTCCCCGCAGGACCCGCAGCAGGCCAGATTTTCGAAGAGGCGGCTTTGCTAGAAGATTACTACAAGGCCCGCGGCTGGGACCTCAACACTGGCATACCTACTCCCGAGAAATTAAAAGCCCTTGGGCTTGAATTTGCCGCAAAATACTCCGGGTGAAATTAAATGGCAAGCATAAAGGTGATTTTCTTCGGGCAGCTCAGGACCTTAACCGGGACGCGAGAAACGACCATTGCATTAGAAGATAATTCTGTTCTGTCGCACCTCATTTCTCATCTCGATAAAGAATACAAAGACTTCGAAACCCAAATGAATTCCATCAACGGCCTCAGGATCTTGATAAACGGACAGGAATACGAGCTAATCGGAGGTTTAAAGACACCCCTTCACGACGGTGATACGGTTGTATTTCTACCACCTATCTTCGGCGGCTGAAGATATAAATTATAAAGGCAAGGCTACTTTTATGTGCCTTGCCTTTTATGTTTTTTCAATAAAATCTTGTATTTGCTCTATCCCTTATTCCCTATACTTTGATATACTTTTTCCGTGATTTCTTCAATCGTTGATTCTGAGGGTACAAACTGGACACGTATGCTTTCAAGAACTTCAAAGCCGCAGCTTTTCAGTACTTCCTCCAACTGAGTCACGCTCTGCCCGCCCCACCCGTATGAACCGAAAGCTAAAGCCTTACGGTTCTTGGGCGAAAGTCCCTTCATATATTGCAGGAAGGCAGCTACCGCAGGCAGCATATTGTTATTGAGCGTAGACGATCCGACGCAAATGTATTTTGCAGTGAGAATATACGTCATGATATCGGAAATATCATTCGTCTTCAAGTCAAACACTTTCACAGGAATATTTCTCTTGTCAAAAGCTTTAAAGAGTGCGTATGCTATTTTTTCCGTAGAACCCCACATCGAATCGTACACAATTGCAGCCTTATCTTCAGTTATATTAGAAGACCACTTTTTGTACTCGGAAATTATCCTTTCAATATGCGAGCGCCAGATCACTCCGTGGCTTGGAGCAATAATTTCTACATTAAGACCGGATAAAGCTTCAATAGCCTTTTGTACGTTGTTTCCGTAAGGCATCACTATATTCGCGTAATATTTAGCCGCTTCTTCAAGGACAACATCAAGGGGAATTTCATCCTCAAACCTTTCATAAGAAGCTAAGTGTTGGCCAAAAGCATCGTTAGAAAACAAAATCTTATCATCTTGCAAGTAGCTTACCATGCTGTCCGGCCAGTGAACCATAGGTGTATGAATAAATACTAAAGATTTTTCCCCAAGTTGCAAAATATCTCCCGATTTGACCGCCTTAATGTCCCACTCTTCATTTGCTCCAAAGTGAGCTTTTAAAAACTTTTCACCATTCAAAGATGTTATTATTTTTGCGTTTTTAGCTACATTCATTAATCTTGGAAGGCTTCCCGAATGGTCTATTTCCAGATGGTTGCAAATTATGTAGTCTATCTTAGAGGGATCTATTACTTTGGATATTCTCGATATCATCTCATCAAAAAAATGCGATTTTACAGTATCTATGAGGGCTATTTTCTTATCAACGACGAGATAAGAGTTGTAAGTGGTTCCCCTGTGGGTGGAATAGCCGTGAAAGTTTCTGACATTCCAGTCGATAGCCCCTACCCAATAAATGCCTTTCTTCACTTCAACATGTCTCAATTTCATCATCTCCTTTTTTACCTTACAAATAATTCACCGGCTTCATAAGCCATCTTTAGTAAATCCTCTCTTTCGTTGACTGCACCCAAAGGATTGAGGTTATTGCCGCCTATTATGGCTTTTACGTCCATACCTAAGGCACGTTTTAAAAACGACGCTATTCCTTCCATTACCTTCTTTCCGTCATCTCCTCCTCCCTGGGTATACACTAAGATGCATTTCTTTCCAACTGGAAGCTTTGAACCTTTCCCGACTACTAGAAACGCATAAAGCCTGTCAAGGAAAATCTTTGTCTGGGCAGTAACATGGCTTATGTATATCGGCGAACCTATTACTACAGCATCTGCTGAAACCAATTCCCTGTAAATCTCTTGCATATCGTCCTGCTGCATACACCCGTCATTTTGCTTACAGTAATTGCAGCCCTGACATCCTCTAATATTAAGTTCATTCAACTTGAAGGTTTTAACTTCAGCTCCCTTATCGCTCGCTCCTTTTAATACTCTCTCCACCAAGATTTCGGTATTGCCGCCTTTCCTAGGACTTCCTATAATCCCTATGACTTTCATCCTAACATTCCCCCTTTTAAACCCTTTTAATATAAAACTTTATTTATATAAAAAAATAGAAAATTTGTGATAAATATCATACTCCTATTGATATCCATCCTGTTATATATAAATTATACAAAGCTTTAAATTTTATTAAAAGGTGGTGTCCAATATGAATATTTCATCTCTTAGGAGGCAGCATGAAGAAATTGCAAAAATTTTGGATGAAATTGATAGGTTAGTAAAAAACTTTTCGGAAAAAAAGCGTTTGAACTCTCTTTAATGATCGGAAAGCTTTCCGGGCTGCTTTCCCTACATCTAAATTCGGAAGATAAATATTTCTATCCGGTTTTATTAAGCCATTATAACCCCGAAATAAGGAAAAAAGCCCTCGAATTTACGAATGAAACGGGCGACCTTTCGCAAAAATTCGCGAATTTCAAATCAGAATACATGCAAGCCAAAAATATAAAGGAAAACCCCGAAAAATTTATAGAAGATTTTTCAAAAATTAACACCGCATTACGGCAGAGAATAGAGCGAGAAGAAAAATACCTTTATCCTTTAATATAGTTTTTTTATAGTTTTTTTCCCCACATTCGAATGCACTCTGCCCCACCAAAAACATACATCTAATACACGCAGCAATTCCCAAACCTAATAAACTACATAGAAAGCCGAAGATTAAAATATAAAATTACACGCGACAGACGACAGCAGGGACCTATAGCGGCGGCAGATTTGATGAAAGGTTACGAAAGACAAGTAAGATAAAAATATTTTACTTTGTTTTAACCTTTATTTAATTCATCGCTAACATATATTTAATTCATAGTTAACATACAAAATTTATACTATAGACATAAACCTTTAAAAACTAATTTAACGAGGAGGGGCTTCTATGAAAAAAATTCATGTAACTAAATGTGGGAGTTTCCTTGTAGTATTTTTATCACTATTACTATTGAATGGATGCAAGCCGTCTACTCCTATAAATGCGAATTTGGAGTCTGTTTCCATAACAACACCCGAAATGATAAAACAGATGGAAGAGGCAGTTAAAAATGAAAAAGAAATAGTAAGCTATGGTTTGCCCGATGATTGGGCTAATTGGAAAGAATCATGGGAACAATTTACTAGAAAATATAATCTTGTTCACCATGATACAGATATGTCGTCTGCTGAAGAAATTCAAAAATTCAAGGCAGAAAGAAATAACCCTAAAGCTGATGTCGGAGATATTGGAATTCAATTTGCTCCTATAGCGGTTTCTGAAGGGGTAACAATGCCGTATAAAAATAGTTATTGGAATGAAATACCTAATTGGGCTAAGCATCCAGATGGTCATTGGGTAGCATGGTACACAGGCACAATGTCGATTGCTGTAAATAAAAATTTAGTACCAAATATACCTAGAACTTTTAAGGACCTTCTCAAACCGGAATACAAAGGTAAAATAGCTTTTGGAGATCCTCGCCAGGCTGCTAATGCGAACTGGGCAATATTTGCCGCGAATTTTGCAATGGGAGGAGATGAAACTAATGTGCAGCCCGGACTTGACTTTTTCCGTAAATTAGCTGAAAGTGGCAATTTAATCCCGGTAGAACCATCAGCAGCGAATATTGAAAAGGGAGAAGCTCCAATTGTGATAAATTGGGATTTCCTTACACTGGCACAAAGAGACCGTTTAAAAGATAAAATTCCATTAGAGGTAATTATACCAGAGGACGGAACAGTAATTGGCGCATACGTCAGCATAATTAATAAATGGGCGCCACATCCTAATGCAGCAAAGTTATGGCAGGAATTTGTATTCTCCGATCAAGGGCAGATAAATCTTGCAAAAGGTTATGCTAGACCCATACGTAAAGTTGATCTTCCACCAGATGTTGCAGCAAAATTGCTTCCCGAATCAGCTTATAAGAGCGCAAGAGCCATAACTGACTGGGATGCTTTTGAAAAGAGCGCCAAGAAAATAGCAGAGGAGTGGTCTAAAATAATCCAGTTAATGGGAAGGTGATTATATGATGAAAAGAAAAGGTTTACAGGAGAACTGTGATGTCAGTATATCACCTTTTGTAAGAAGTATTGTGCAGACAAAATTGTTGAAAAAAAGAAGTTTTTTGGGTGGAGTAATTAATTACCTTCCAATCATTCCTTTTTCTTTTTTTATAATTTTCTTTATTTTGCTGCCTCTCACTTTTATTCTTATTACAAGTTTAAAAAAACCAGAAGGATTGACTTTTGAATTTTATAAAGCACTTGCATCAAGTACTTATTTAGATGCCTTAAAAAACAGCATTATTGTATCTCTTACCACTACAGCAATTGGAGCGATTTCAGGTGTTCCGGCTGCTTTTGCGGTAACTTTCATTAGGAATCCAATTTTAAAGCGCCTAGTAATTACTTTTTTTGGAGTGGCTGCAAACTTTGCAGGTGTACCTTTGGCCTTTGCATTTATCATATTATTTGGATATTCGGGTATATTTACTCTTTTATTCAAAAATGTAAGCAAAGATCTTACTAATATTTTTAATCTTTATAGTTTAAAGGGATTGATTGCTGTCTATATCTATTTCCAAATCCCATTAATGATATTGCTGCTTTTACCGGCAATTAATGCTATTAAAAAAGAGTGGATAGAAGTTTCGATGACAATGGGAGCAACTCCATTTTTCTTTTGGAAAAATGTGGGTATTCCTATTATTACCCCTGCTATTCTTGGAAGTTCTGCTATTCTTTTTGCTAACAGTTTTGGAGCATATGCTACAGCATTTGCACTTATGGGAGCCCGTATTAATCTTTTACCTATACAAGTCAGTCTGGCAACTGCAGGAAATGTAGGATATGAACCTGGAGAAGCAAGCGCTACAGCTATAATTATGGTTATAATTTTATCTATTACGGTGCTTGTGTATTTGAAAGTACAAGGGAGGGTACGCACGTGGTTAAGATTATAGGAAAAATCTTTTTGATCCTAATTTTATTATACATTCTACTGCCTATTTTGTCCTCTGTAATATTCGCATTTTCTACTAAATGGGATACAACTATTTTACCTGAAGGTTTTTCCATAGAAACCTTTGAAAAAGTAATTACTAATCCAGATTTTTGGCTTTCTTTACTCCATTCTTCCATATTGTCAGTATCAGTTATTTTTTTAAGTGTAATTTTGATTTTACCAGCCGCTTTGGCAGTAGAATTAAAATTACCTCAATTTCGCTCATTTTTAGAACTTTTTTCGATTTTTCCTTATGCAATACCTCCAGTTTTACTCGCACTTGGTATTATTCAAGTTTTTGCACCTCTGCCAATACCAATCTATGGCACACCATTATTGCTAATTTTAGCCGTAACAACATTGGTATTGCCATTTACGTACAGGACTATTGACAACGCTTTACAAGCGACAAATGCTAAACAGCTTATAGAAGCTGCGCTTACTCTAGGAGCTGACTGGATAACCATTATGCAAAAAATTTTGTTTCCCAATATTTTGACGGGATTACAAAATGGAAGTTTGCTGGTTGCAAGTTTAGTTTTTGGTGAGTTTGTATTTGCAAATCTATTGGTGGGCACCAATTGGATAACCATACCTGTATGGACTTTTAAGGTTTCTCGCATTGATGGGAAAATCGGTAGTGTTTTAGCAGTTATTAATTTTGTTTTTGTGTATATTTTGTCTTCTTTACTGTTATCAAAAGGAGAATTGGGAGGGATTCCAATTGTATCTGGTGTTAAAAGAGATAAGAAAAAGTTTTCGTAATGTTGTAGCTGTAAATAATGTAAGTCTTGAAGTAAAAAAAGGAGAATGGATTACAATTTTAGGACCTAGTGGATGTGGAAAAACAACACTTTTGAGGATAATTGCAGGGCTTGAACAGCCAGATTCGGGTCAATTATTTCTTGAGGGACATGATATTACTTATGTTCCTTCAAGATATCGAAACATAGGGTTGGTATTCCAGTCTTATGCTCTTTTTCCAAACATGAATGTATTTGATAATATTGCTTTTGGATTAAGAGCTATGAAGATGGATGAGAAAAAAGTGCATGCACGAGTAAATGAACTTCTTGAAATGATAAGATTAAAAGATTTGGCCATTAGATTTCCACATCAATTATCTGGCGGACAGCAGCAGAGGGTAGCTCTGGCACGAGCGATAGCACCACATCCCAGAGTTCTCTTGCTGGATGAGCCTCTTTCTGCCTTAGATGCTGCAGTAAGACAGCATTTAAGGTGGGAATTGCGACGAATACATCAAGTTTTAGGAATTACAACTATTCTTGTAACTCACGACCAAGAAGAGGCTTTAGCTGTTTCCGATAGAATAGTAATAATGAATCATGGCAATATAGAGCAAATTGACACACCATTCCACGTATACTCCGCTCCCGCTACACCTTTTGTAGCTAGTTTTGTAGGTACTTCAAATATTTTTAAAGGGATTATAGTCTCAAAAAATAGTATACTAATTGGAGAACACGAAATAGAAACCATGTTTGATCTGTCGCAAAAATTAGGGGAAGAAATTATTGCTATAATTCGACCAGAAGATATTAAGGTTAGCAAAAAAGACAATGGTGATGAGTTTTTATTCAATAAAATACCTGGTATAATCCAAACGAAGGTTTTTCTTGGTGCTGTTACAAGATTATGGATTGGAATAAGTGACGGCTTAGTTATTGTAGCTGATAGTTCAGGTACTTCTGCAGAAAACTGGAAAGAAGGAGAAAATATATTTGTACTTATACCTAAATATGCTTTGCGTTTATTGGATACTGTAGGAGTTCCAAAAGTGACATCCTCCCCCTAATGAATTAGGGGGCATCCCAACGTGGGACGGCGGCTTTAAGCCGCAGGTTAGCCAGCATTCCCCGGTCTACCCGGATCATCACCTTGGCCTTAAGGGGTGTCACGCTCCCCTTTCTCCCGGGGTCATGCCCCGAGAGCATCGAGCGCTTTCGCGGCTATGTTTATTGCCCCCACCCTGTCCGCATCAGACTGGTATCCACACTTTACGCATTTAAACCAGCCTTGGATCTTCCGGTTATACCGGGAAACATTCCCGCACTTCGGACAAGTCTTGGAGGTCTCCTTGGGATCGACGTAGATTACAGGCACTCCGGCAAGGGCTGCCTTGTATTCGATGAACGAGGCCAGCTCCTTAAAGTTCCACCCGGACATCATCCGGTTGAACTTCTTTGATCCTTTGGTCCGCTCGCGGATACCCAGCAGGTTCTCAAGCGCGATGGCTTTGCCCTCTTCCTTCGCTATTTCAACTATGCGCTTTGAGATGCAGTGGT